>NZ_WTFC01000008.1:0-80524 GCF_009795795.1 Gilliamella sp. Pas-s95
GTCGCTCGGTCTTAACGCACCGTTTGTGGACGCGCTCCCGGCGCACCACAAACTCGCCAAACATCCCTGTTTGGCGTGCTAACCTTGCTCTGTTGTCGGCACATTCTGACGCCGGAACAAGACAGACAACATAATCTTAGGTGTTTTTTTGTGAGTTGTTTTTGTATTAAAAAGCAATGCAATTACATCCAAAAAGTGGTCAGAAAAGTTATTGATTTTATTAAAGTTTTTGTTTTGCTGTTTTTAAGCTAAATCAACTGCTTACACAGCCTAAGCAAGGGCCGGCAACTAACAAATCAACAAAACTACGAATAGAGCACTTTAATAACAGCCATTTAACCACTCAAAAAGTGGTTAGAAAAGGTACTGATTTTATTAAAGTTTTTTTCTGGTTGTTTTTTTAACAAAAACCGCCTTATAAAAACACAACAGCCCATCCCAAAAAACGATGATTATGTTATTTGTCTTATTCCGGCGTCAGAATGTGCCGACAACAGAGCGAGGTTAGCACGCCAAACAGGACGTTTGGCGAGTTTGTGGTGCGCCGGGAGCGCGTCCACAAACGGTGCGTTAAGACCGAGCGGCGGCGGAGGGTAGCCGCAGGCCACATTCTGCAGCCAAAGCGTGGGTTGTTAGGGAATTCGCTTTAAATTCCCTAACTCGGACGTGGTCACTGTAGCTATTTTGTCCACCCAAGGTCAAAACGTCCGAAACCACCGCACCTAATTTATTCTATTCACCAAAACAAAATGTCCTGATTTTCCGCCAAAAATCAGTCAGAAAACGTATTGATTTTATTAAAGTTTTTTTGGGCTGTTTTTTTACAAAAACCGCCTAATGAAAACACAACAACCCATCCCAAAAACGATGGCTATATTGTTTGTCCTATTCCGGCGTCAGAATGTGCCGACAACAGAGCGAGGTTAGCACGCCAAACAAGGATGTTTGGCGAGTTTGTGGCGCGTCGGGAACGCGTCCACAAACGGTGCGTTAAGACCGAGCGGCGGCGTCGGACAAATTTGTCTGGAACAAATTTGAACATCTGAGCACAGCGAAGATGGCCTCGTAGAGGCGAGTATCAGGATGATACGAGTAGTGTCGAAGGCCACATTCTGCAGCCTTGCGCGGGGTTTTTAGGGGATTTCGCAAAAAATCCCCTAACTCGGACGTGGTCACAATAGCTATTTTGTTCACCCAAGGTTAAAACGTCCGAAACCACTGCACCTAATTCATTCTATGCACCAGAACAAAAAAGACCTAATTTTCCGCCAAAAATCGGTCAGGAAAGATACTGATTTTATTAAAATTTTTTTTGATTGTTTTTACTCAAAACAACATAAAAAAACGTTCTCTAAGACATCACTTCCATACAAAACTTTACAAAAATCAACAAAAAAAGCTAGTTGTTTATTCTGATGCAGAATATAATTTTTGCAATCGGACAAAAGTCCGACCAATTAAATGAGCAAATAATTCTAAAATTCTTATAAAAAATTCACTTAACAGGTCGGTTGTTATGTATTGTAATTCCTCAGCATATCTTTTTGGTTATCAAAGTTGTAGTCATCAAGATTCTTCACGAGCTTTATTTTTACCTATGAATGTAGCGAAATTATTAGCATTCTTGCTGAGGTCAATATTTTTATCACCTTTGTTATTATTTTCTTCATTTAGTGTACAGGCGTTATCGGTTTATACATCAAAAGCTATTGAGGGTACTGCGCCATATATAATGTTTGATGGGGGTCGAACTAAGGCAACAACAACTGACACATTATTGGCTATTGAGTTGCCTGATGGTAGTACCATTACTCCATTAACTAATACCTCAAGTTTGACAAATCCGATAAGGTTAAACAATGGAAGTACCTTTAATGATATACACATGGCGGTGCCGTCGGGGGTAAATTCAGTGAGTTTAAATGACCTAATCACTCTAGGTAATTGGGGAGATGATGATGGGGATGGTCAGGGTGCTAATGGTGTGACTGCGACTGGAAGTTTATCGGTGAGTATTACCGATAAGAATGGTAATGCGGTAAGTCGTAGTGAAACATTAAGTGCTTGTGATGTTCCTTACAAGGTAACATTAAGTAGTACAAGTGGTAGTTTATCAACACAGTATGGTGTTCCTAATAGTAGTACTTTCAATGGTAGTTATGTGGAGTATTATATCAGTGTGAATGCATCAATCATCTGTGGGTTTGTGAAATTAGCAAGGCCTAATTTGATATTTGGCGGTGGAAGAATGGCTACCGATCTGCCCGAATACGCTGGCCCATCTAATATATGGAATCCTTATAAGGGTTTTCTAACGCAGTCAACAAGTCCATCATCCTATGATCGTAATTTCCCAACAACGGGTGCTGATGGATTGTATTTTGATTTACTCATAGATGGAGTTGATGCAAGTCAGTTGACGTGGTCTGTTGTCACGAATGGTAGTATAAGAGCAACGGTGAGTTGGACAATGCCAAATCAATCCTACCCCCACGATGGTTGGATTTATGATAAATCCAGTTATGTAACACGGGTAATGTTAAATGGTCCTAAGGCGGATAGCGCTCAAATACAGTCAGATAATCCTAGTCCTTTAAGTGTACCACCTTTGCCGCAGACATTTGAGTTGGTGGGAAGGGATAGTCGTGGTAATGAGATGAGGTATGGATTTGTGTTGAAGCATTGGTTCGTCTATCGATCGGATAAATTCGATACTCAGTCTAACCAATCCTCTTGGTGTAGTGGTTTGGGTTATCGTTTGCCACATGTGAAGGATTTAACTAATGCGGCTTGTTCTGGTGAGTACTCAGGAAGTCATTGCCAAGGTTCTGTCGGCGCTACGCCGTCTTCACCTAATAATCTTTACCAGCGACAAATAGGTGCATTTTTCTCAGAGTGGGGCCGCATGCTTGATTACGGCTACATCTTGGCCTTCTACTGGACAAGTGACGGGGTATTCAAAGTCGCCCAAAACGGCTACGTCTCCAACATAGATAACAATCGGGTTACCGTTTTTTGCACCACACCTTAACTTTTATTTTTTAGTTCTTAATCATTAGCCACGGGGGGCTGTTATAGTGCAGATAGAAGATAATCTATCAAAGAACAGCGCCCTCCCCATGTAGTTGAGACGCTGAGCCGGATTGATCTGCGAGCTTTGTGCTTTAATCACTAAAAGTCAAAAAAGCGCCTCCATCTGATCGACGATGCAGGGTAACTTCAGACCATATTCTGTAGCTAGAGCGTGGGTAGTTAGGGAATTCATAATTCCCTAATTTGGAGGTGATCACGGTAGCTATTTTGTTTACCAAAGGTCAAAACGTCCAAAACCACTGTACCTAATTCATTCCATCCACCCAAAAAACGTCAAAAATCGAAAAATATTATTTATTTACTTTCTGATTAAATGCATTAAGCTCCTCTACCGTATTGATATTGATAAAACAAGCTGCTTTATCACTAAAATCAACAGATTTAGCACTGATTTGTTCTAAAAACAGCATCAGCTTACGTTCACCTTGTTCTAAATAAGCTTGTAGCTGTGGAATAGTTGTTTTATGAATAAGCAAGATGGTTGGATGGTGATATTGTCCATCATATGGATAAATAGCACTGTTATTTGCCGTATAAACAGCTAAGCGGTCAATTAAATCATCTGGCAAAAAAGGCGTGTCACAACTGATAAATAAGTTCCAATCGGTTTTGCTGCGTAGTAAGCCACTATAAATACCCGATAACGGCCCACAAAATCCTGCCAGATCGTCACTAAATACAGGATAACCTGCTTTTTGGTATTGTTGGATATGGCGATTACAATTAATCATGAGCGCGTCAACGTGAGGTTGGATGCGATCAATAACATGTTGATAAAGTGGTTTTTGTTGTAATAATAACAGTCCTTTGTCGTTGCCATTCATGCGGGTACTTTTACCACCGGCTAGAATGATTGCAGTAATAGAGGGTTTTTCCATAAATTATTTCTCTTTTACGTTGCGAAAAAACAAAATAACATTACTATATAGCAAAGTTATTGCAAGTCGTAGCGTATCATTTTTTGATGATTGCTTATTTATCATTATCTTCGAAAGGTTTGAAGATCTACTAAAGGTAACAATTATGAAATGTCATCGTATTGATGAAGTAGTGGAATTATTGCAACCCGCATGGGAAAGCGATTCTGATCTTAACTTATTACAATTTTTAGCTAAATTAGGTCAAGAGGCTGGTTTTGAAGGTGAATTAAAAGATTTGAGCGATGAAGTTTTAATTTATCATTTAAAAATGCGGGGTTCGGATAAGAATGAAGCTATTCCTGGTCTAAAAAAAGATTATGAAGAAGATTTTAAATCCGCATTGTTAAAAGCTCGTGGAATTATAAAAGAATAAGGAGAATTATTAAAATGAAAAAAACACTTATTGCAATTAGTATTTTGTTTTCTTCTGTAAGTTGTTTTGCCGATGAAGGAAAAACAATAACTAAAACCGATGAATCACAAACTGCCTCTACCAATGCACCAGCGCCGATCGAATTAGGCAAACAATATGCAGCACTGCCAACTAATCCATCACCCGATAAAGAAGTTATTGAGTTCTTTTCGTTTAATTGCCCAAGCTGTTTTAGATTTGAAATACAAAATAATGGCTCACAAACTATTAGTAAGGCTTTGCCAGAAGGCGTTAAATTTAAACGTTACCATTTAGAAAACTTTGGGTTATTAGCTAAAGAGCTTTCGGAAGCATGGGCGGTGGCTAATGTACTTGGTATTCAAGATAAAGCTTCAGATGCACTTTATAATGCAGTTCAAAAAGATAAAACAATAAAAAAAGCTGATGATATTAAAGCGGTTTTTGAAAAATTAGGTATCAGTGCTGAAGTGTATGATAAAACGAAAGATAGCTTTTTAGTTAAAGCGTTTATGGCACAACAAAGTGATGCGATTAGAGAGATGAAACCAGAGTCTATTCCTACTGTTATTGTTAATCGTAAGTTTTTTATCATAGCAAATCAACTTAATATAACTAGTGATTCAGCATTTATTAATGATTATGCAAGAGTGACTGCATTTGTTGCTGGATTAGATCCTAATGCAAAAATAGAAGACAAAACGAACTCTAATAAAAAATAACTGATTATCAGGGTTAAAGAAACCTGTATCAATTAATTTTTAAATCCCTTTGCATCATTATTTTGTGCAAAGGGATTTTTTTATGATAGTTGGATGGCTATTCTCGCTCTAATGCATAAATAGGATCGAGTTTTGCGGCACGTTTTGCAGGGAAGTAACCAAAGATAATGCCAATTATGCTTGAGCAGCTAAATGCCGCAACAATGGCAAGTAAGGAAAAACTCATGGCAAATGATGTAACAAAAGCGTTAAAAATAAATCCAATGGTAAACGAAAGTAAAATACCTATTGTGCCACCGGTTAAACAAACTAATACGGCTTCAATTAAAAATTGTTGTAATATGTCGCTTGAACGCGCACCAACAGCCATACGTACGCCAATTTCTCGCGTTCTTTCTGTGACCGATACTAGCATAATATTCATCACGCCAATGCCTCCCACAATAAGTGAAATGAGTGCTATAGCTGAAACCAAGAGTGTCATTACCCAAGCTGATGAGTTAATGGTTTCTCGTATATTGTCTGAGTTGAAGATGAAAAAGTCTTTTGTGCCATGTCGTTTTAACATGATTTGATTAATGGCTTGTTCTGCAATTGATAAATCGACATGATCTTTAACGCGTACTGTGATGCTTTTTAACGAGGTTTGACCCACCATCCGATTAATAACGGTGGTATAAGGTAACCAAATATTCAAGCTTTCATTACTACCAAACCCTTGTTGTTGTTTAGTTGCAACACCAATGATTCTTACAGGTAGCTGGCCGGCCATTAAAATTTTTCCAATAGGGTTTTGATCTGCAAATAGTCGTTTAACGGTGTTTTCATCAATTACCGCATCTTGTGCTGAAGTAATAATACTGGTTTCATCAAACGATTTTCCTTGAGAAATAGTATAACCACGAACGGCAAAGAATTGCTCTCCAACGCCGTTTACTGTTCCTGTTACCGCTAAGTTGTTAATTCGAAAATAAACACTGGTTGCAAGATTTGGTGTGGTGCTGTGAACAAAACTTTGTTGCGCCAAAAAGTCAGCATCAGATGAGCGTAGTGTCGTGATTTTATCTGCATTGCGATCGCCAAAGCCTGAGCCTGCATAGATTTCAAGTGTGCTTGTTCCTAACGAATTAATGTTAGATAAAATTTTCTGCTTTGTGCCTTGTCCTAATGCAACGACTGATACCACAGAAGCAATACCAATAATGATACCTAACATCGTTAATACAGTACGTAATCGCTGTGAGAGCATTGATAATATGGCCATCTTAAAAGCGTCACGAAAACGATAATATTTTGCCAAGAAGTTATCTTGGGTTTTAGTCGCTTCGATTTGTTTAATTTGACGACTATCACTTTGTTCAGATTGGTATTTGGGGTTAATGGAATCAGAAATAATATTACCGTCACTAATTTCAATAATTCGCTGGGCATTTTGGGCTATATTTGAATCATGTGTGACAATAATAACTGTGTGGCCTTGTTGGTGTAACTCTTGTAATATGGCCATCACTTCTAGGCCACTTTTGCGGTCGAGGGCTCCGGTTGGTTCATCGGCTAAAATGATTTGTCCACCATTAATTAAAGCTCGGCCAATACTGACGCGTTGTTGTTGACCACCAGATAACTGGCTAGGCTTATTATGTATTTTATCGGCAAGCCCTAAACGTGTTAAAATTTCGTTCGCTCTTTTTTGCCGTTGTTCACTGGTTACACCAGCATAAATGGCTGGGATTTCTACATTGCCTTGTGCAGTTAGTGCATTTAATAAATGATAACGTTGAAAGATGAAACCAAAATGCTCACGACGTAATTCGGCAAGCTCGTCAAGTGACAATTTACTCGTTGTTCGTCCGCCAATGGAGTAGGTGCCAGTAGTTGGTTTATCTAGGCAGCCTAATATATTCATTAACGTGGATTTACCCGATCCTGATGCTCCAATAATTGCCACCATTTCACCAGCATTAATTGTCAGATTGATGCCTTTAAGAACTTGTATGGTTGAATCGCCTGCTGGAAATTCACGAACAATATTTTCAAGTTTGATAAGAGGTGTATTATTTGCCATATTAGAATCGAATCCTTGGGGATCTTGCATTATTACCTATTGATGCTCCATTAGTACTACTTACTACAACAATATCACCCTCTTTTATACCCGATTTTATTTCAACATTGATGTTATTATCGATACCTAAAATAACTTCGTGTTCTTCAATTTCTTTATTTTTATTTAATAGATAAACAATGGCTTTATTATTGCCTAATTTTTTTTGGACTGCTTGAGAAGGAATGGTTAATACATCTTTTGCTTCAGATAGGACAATATAGACTTGTGCTGTCATTGAAATTCTTAAAATATGATCAGGATTGTCCACATCAAATAATCCATTGTAATAAATTGCGCTTTTTGTTGATGAAGATGAGCTTGATAAGGTTGTCTCGGTATTAATTGAATCTGGTGCCGGCTCTATGGCGCGTAGTGTTAAGCCATCAAAACGTCTATTAGGCTGTCCTAAAATGGTAAAATAAACTGGCATGCCTTTTTTGACATTGACCACATCGGCTTCAGAAATTTGCGCTTCAATCGTCATTTTATCAAGCTGAGCTACTTTAACAATGGTTGGTGCACTTTGGACGGAGTTTACTGTTTGTCCTTCATCGACTGGAATTGCGACAATTACACCATCAATGGGCGAGCGGATTTTAGTATATCCTAAGTTAACTTTCGCGGTATCCACCGCAACTTGCGCCTTAACTATGTCGGCATTAAGCGCAGCAATATCGGCTTTGATTGCATCAAGTTCGGCTTTTGCTGTATCCAAATCCGATTGAATACCCACTCCCTTACTGACCAGTTTGTGCTGACGATCATAGGTTAACTGATAGTTGATTAGTCTTGCCTTTTTGGCTTCACGTTGTGCTTCTAAACTATTAAGTGAGGCTTCTGATTGTTTTAAATCGTTGCTTTGTTTTAGATCGTCGATTTCGGCAATCATATCGCCTTGTTTAACTTCATCGCCTAACTCAACATAGAGTTTTTTTATTTGACCAGAAACCTGAGCACCAACACTAACTTGTTTAAAGGCACTAATTGTGCCATCGGCCAGTACTGTTTTTTCAATATTGTTTTTTGTTACAGGCGATGTAATGTAATTGACTGTCAGTTCTGAACGTGATGTGATTAAATATGCAATACAAATGATTACAAAAGTGGCAATAGCCATAAATATATATTTAATTTTTATCAATTTTAACAATCTTTTTTATCCTTTAATGTTCTTATTATGATTTTAACATTCTATCGCAATAAACTAAATGCTATTGATAACCATTCTTAATAAATTGTAATAATTATGAAAATATACCCGATATAAGTTATTGCTTATGATACATAAAATATATGTTTAATCGGCATTTTTTACTAGTAAGTATGTTGTTCAACAAGCAATAATAGGATCCTTATTCGGATTTATTAGCGATTGCGCTATAATGTCGCAAATTTTTTAGAGTCGGTAAAGATAAACTGTAATGGCATTAAAAATAACTAGCAAATGTATTAATTGTGATATGTGTGAACCAGAGTGCCCAAACGAGGCTATTTCAATGGGATTTGACACGTACGAAATCGATCCCAATAAATGTACTGAGTGTGTGGGATATTATGATCATTCGACTTGTCAGCGAGTTTGTCCGATTCAAAATGCGATTATTGCTGATCCTGAATATATTGAAACAAAAGAAGAATTATTAGTAAAATTTGAGGGACTGAAGTCTTCTTAATTCAAGTTGATTTAATGTCAATTCGAAGTTCTTTTGGAATTTCAAAAGTGATATTTTCTAAAATGCCATCTGTTTCAATAAGAGATGTGCAACCTAAGCTTTTTAAATGATCAATCACCTGTTGCACTAAAATCTCAGGTGCAGAAGCGCCTGCCGTTACACCTATCGTATGTGTATTTACTAGCCATTCTTTTTTGATGTCAGATGCAAAATCAATTAAATAAGCTTGCTTGCTGTTTCGCCTTGCTAGCTCGGCTAGGCGATTTGAATTAGATGAATTTTTAGAGCCTACGACTAAAACAATGTCTGCGTGTGATGATAGTTGTTTCACTGCTTGCTGGCGATTGGTTGTAGCATAGCAGATATCATTTTTGCGAGGACTGCGAATATTAGGAAAACGTTTTTTTAAAGCAGTAATGATTTCGGCTGTATCATCAACCGATAACGTTGTTTGTGTGGTAAAGCAAAGATGATTTTCGTTTTTTACTTGCAGTGTTTTCACATCATCAATTGATTCGATTAAATAGATGCCACCTTCGGGATTGCTATATTGCCCCATTGTACCATCTACTTCGATGTGACCAGCATGACCGATTAAAATGACTTCTTCGCCACGATAGCTTGATCGAGCAACTTCCATATGTACTTTGGTTACGAGTGGACAAGTTGCATCAAAAATGCGGAGTTTACGTTGTTTTGCCTCCTCTCGGATCGCTTTAGACACGCCATGTGCTGAAAATATAAGAATGGTGTTATCAGGTACTTCGCTAATATCTTCAATAAAAATCGCCCCTAACTCTTTTAGACGATTAACAACATAGCGATTATGTACAACCTCGTGGCGTACATAGACCGGTGCTCCAAAGAGTTCTAGTGCACGTTCAACGATGGTGATAGCTCGATCAACACCAGCACAAAAACCACGAGGATTGGCTAAAATAATTTGCATATTATACGGTCTTCTTCGGTTTTTTATAACTATAGAAAATAAATAATCCAATACCTACGCAAATGGCACAGTCTGCGATATTAAAGGTTGGATAGTGCCAATCACCAAAATTGACATCAAGAAAGTCGACGACAAAACCATGATAAAGGCGATCAAATAAATTACCTAGTGCGCCACCTAAAATTAGCGATAATGAAAAGTTTTCTAATTTTTGCTGGCGAGTATTGCGGTATAACATATGCAAAATTACAGCACTAATAATTAAGGCGATAGCAGCAAGCATCATTCGTTGGCCCTCAAAAATGCTAAAGGCAGCACCAATATTACGTACATAAGTAATTGAGAAGAAGGGTAAGAGGTTCACCGATTCAAATAGTGAGAAGTTATTTAAAATCCAAAATTTACTTGCGATATCAGTGATAAAAACAAGGATTGCAAATAATAACCAGTAAAGTCCATTATCTTTTTTCATATAAGTCTGTGCTCATTATTATATTTCCGCCGACAATTGTCGGCGGAAAAGGTACTAGATAGCTATAAGGCGTCGCTATAGCTTATTTTAATGTGCTAAATAGCTTAGCATTATGCAAAATGCCGCACTTCGCCTTGGCCGTGAATATTTTCTTCACAACGTTTACATAAATGTGTTGTTGGCTCATTATCGACGGTATAGTGCCAACAACGAGGGCATTTATCGCCTTGTGCTTTAGTAAGTTCAATTTTTAGACCTTGTATGTCACTTTGTACGGCATTTTCTGGCGCTGTTTGTAATGGTTTTACACTCGCTTGTGATGTGAGTAAAACAAAGCGTAATTCGTTTTCTAACTTAGCTAATGCCGTAGCAATATCTTCATTAGCATAAAGTGTAACGGCAGCTTCAAGTGCACCACCGATCACTTTGTCATTACGACCTTGCTCAAGTACTTTATTTACTTCACTACGAATAGTTAAAATTTTCGCCCAATATTCGCTATTTAACGCTTCGTTATCTGATAACGTAAACAGTGAGCAATACCATTCATCTTCAAATACAAATTCCGATTTTTCTGAACTAGGTAGATATTGCCAAATTTCATCGGCAGTAAATGATAAAATCGGCGCGATCCAGCGAACTAATGCTTGTGCAATATGATATAACGCAGTTTGACAACTGTGGCGAGCGATGCTGTCGCTTTTCGCTGTGTACTGACGATCTTTGATGATATCTAAATAGAATGATCCCATCTCAATTGAGCAAAATTGCATAATTCGTTGTACCACTTTATGGAAATCATAATTTTCATAAGCCTGAATGATTTGTTCTTGAGCTTCTTTTGCCATACTAACCGCCCAGCGATCGAGGACAACCATATCTTCTGGTTTGACCATATCTTTCTCTGGATCGAAACCATTTAAATTCGCCAGTAAGAAGCGTGCAGTATTACGAATTCGGCGGTAACTATCAGCGGAACGTTTGATGATTTCATCTGAATAGTTCATTTCGCCAGAATAATCCGTTGAGGCAATCCATAAACGTAAGATGTCGGCACCAAGTTTATTCATTACATCTTGTGGAGTTACAATGTTACCAAGCGATTTAGACATTTTGCGTCCTTGCCCATCAACCACAAAACCATGAGTCAATACTTGTTTGTAAGGTGCTTTGTTATCAATTGCTGTTGATAACATTAATGAAGACATAAACCAACCACGGTGTTGATCTGAGCCTTCTAAATACATGTCGGCTTCATGTCCTTCAAATTCTGGGCGAACGCGAACCACTGACGAAAAAGTAGATCCTGAATCAAACCAAACATCTAATGTATCAGGCACTTTGCGATAATCATCAGCATCAGGGCCTAAGAGATCTTTAATATCAGCATCCCACCAAGCTTGAATGCCATTTTGTTCAACTAATTTAGCGACTTTTTCAACTAATGCTAACGTATCTGGATGAAGTTCTTCTGTTTCTTTATGAACAAACAACGTCATAGGCACGCCCCATGTTCGTTGACGCGAAATACACCAGTCTGGACGATTAGCAACCATGGTTTCAATGCGAGCTTGTCCCCAATCAGGGATCCAACGAACTTGTTTGATCTCTTTTAATGATTGTGCCCGTAAACCTTGTTTTTCCATGCTGATAAACCATTGCGGTGTTGCTCGGTAAATAACAGGGGTTTTATGACGCCAGCAGCATGGATAACTATGTTCAATATTTTCAAAGTGTAATAATGCGTTGTGTTCTTTTAATATTTCAACGACTACTTTGTTTGCTTTGAACACAAATAGACCATCTAGCCCTGCGCCTGTTCCCGGTAAGTAACAGCCATTTCCACCAACAGGGTTAGCTACTTCTAGCCCGTATTTTTGTCCTACTATAAAGTCTTCTGTACCGTGACCTGGTGCAGTGTGCACAGCACCCGTACCGGCATCAATAGTTACGTGATCGCCAAGCACAACCGGCTCGTCAAAATCAAGGAATGGGTGCTTAAAGCGTAATAACTCAAGTGCATTGCCTTGACAGCTACCTAACACTTTCCATTCGCTGATATTAGCTCGCTTCATCACTGTTTCAACTAAATCAGTGGCTAAGATTAAGCACTCTTTATCATTGATTTGAACGAGTTGGTATTCAAAATCTGCATTTAAAGCAATCCCTCGGCTAGCTGGTAATGTCCAAGGCGTAGTTGTCCAGATAACTGCATAAATGGTTAAATCGGTATTGATACCAAATTTTTTTGCGACAGCTTGATTATCAACAGCTTTAAATTTTACATCGATTGCTGGTGATGATTTATCATAATATTCAACCTCGGCTTCCGCTAAAGAAGACATACAATCAGTACACCAATAAACTGGTTTTGCGCCTTTAACTAAATGACCATTTTCAATCACTTTACCTAAAGCACGAATAATGTTGGCTTCTGTATCATAATTCATGGTGCGATAAGGGTTTTGCCAATCACCAAGTACGCCCATACGAATAAAATCGGCTTTTTGTAGTTCAACTTGTGAGGCTGCATAATCACGGCAAATTTGGCGAAATTCAGCCGGAGATACTTTAACCCCAGGCTTACCAACTTGCTCTTCGACCTTTTGTTCAATTGGTAAGCCATGACAATCCCATCCTGGAATATACGGGGAATCATAACCGCTTAAGCCTTTTGATTTGATAATGATATCTTTGATAATTTTATTAACAGCGTGACCAATATGAAGTTTACCGTTTGCATAAGGAGGACCATCATGCAAAATAAAGGCTTTTTTGCCTTTTTTCACTTGGCGGATTTTGCGATAAAGCTCTTTATCGTACCAATTTTGTAACATTGCAGGTTCGCGTTTAGCGAGATCGCCTCGCATTGGAAATCCTGTTTCAGGTAAATTCAATGTGTTTTTATAGTCTGTCATGCTGATTTATTCCAGTTAAATTTGTTGATACTACTTTTAATTGGTTAATTGTGCACTGATCTTTTTCGCAGTGCAAATATCTTGTGTAATTTGTTGTTTTAAATCTGTTAATGAATCAAATTTTTTCTCATCACGTAATTTTTGGACGAATGTTATGTCTAAATATTGTCCATAAATATCCTCAGAAAAGTCAAATATATTCACTTCTAAAATAGCCTTTTTTCCATTAATGGTTGGTCTTAAACCAATATTGGCGATACCATGATAATGTTGGTTGTTACAGATATTTTTGACTTTAACAAAATAGACACCTTGTAGCGCAGGCTTTTTTCGGTGTAGGTGAATGTTGGCTGTTGGGAATCCTAATTGTCTAGCTAAAGCATTACCATGGACTACGCGACCTTGTATTGTATAATTACGCCCTAACAGACAATGAGCCAATTCAAAATCACTATTTAAAAGTGCTTGGCGAACGGCAGTACTACTTATGCGGAAATTATTCCAAACAAATGTTGGCATGCTTTCTACTATAAAGTCGTTGTTGTGCGCATATTGTTGCAGAAGATTGATATTCCCTTTACGGTCAAATCCAAATCGAAAATCATCACCAATAGTAATATATTTAGCTTGTAGCTTATTAATCAACCAATCTTGGATGAAATGATTCGCTGACATGTGGGCAAATTTTTTTGTAAATGGAATAACAAGAATATAGTCAACACCTAACTTTTCAATAAAAATGACTTTTTCTTGAAATGAAGTTAACCGTGAAGGTGCACTATCTTGTGTAAAAAACTCTAGTGGTTGAGGCTCAAATAACATCACAACCGTAGGCAAGTTTCTCTTTTTTCCTTGTTTAATAATATGGTTAATTAATTGCTGGTGCCCTAGATGAACGCCATCAAAATTTCCCAAGGTTAAAACACATTGAGAGAATTGATTTTTTAAATTAGTTATACCACGGATAATCTTCATGAAAACAATGTTATTTATATTGAGTAGCCCAGAATTATACCAATCTTTCTTTAAGATGCACGCAATATAAAGTGGCTTTTTGCGCTAGATGTTTGGTTTTTGTGATAGCTTAAGGAAGAGGTACTGTATTGACAGTACCAAATAGCATCGAATGATTAATAGTGATTTAACGTGCGTAAAAACTCTTGTCTTGTGCTTGGATTAGTCTTAAATCCACCACCAAGCGCTGTTGTTGTTGTCATACTGCTTGAGTCTTTAATGCCTCTTGCTTTTACGCAATAGTGGGTGGCATCAATGGAAACAGCAACATTGACTGTGCCAAGTAATGTTTGTAGCGCAACTAAAATTTGTTGGGTTAGTCGTTCTTGTACTTGAGGACGCTGTGAGAAAAACTCAACAATGCGATTGATTTTTGACAGTCCAATCACTTTGTCTTTGGGGATATAAGAAACCGTCGCTTTGCCGTCTATTGTTACAAAATGATGCTCACAAACACTGGTTAAAGTGATGTCGCGGACGGTTATCATTTCGTCAACTTGCATTTTATTTTCGATTAGCGTGATTTTAGGAAAATTTTCATAATAAAGACCTGAAAAAATCTCATCAACATACATCTTTGATACTCGATGAGGTGTTTCTGCAAGGCTATCATCTGTCAAATCGAGTTCCATAAGTTTCATTATTTCACGAAAATGAGCTTCGATTTTTTCTTTGCGTTCACCATTATCCATTGCTAATCGGCATGATGGTGTTTCAAGGTTTTTAGCCGCAAGCGCCGCTTTTACTTTTTGCGCAGCAAGACTTAATTCTGTCATTTATTACATACTCAGGCGAAAATAGATACAATATTATATAATACTCTTTATACAATATATAGTCGTTTACATATGGTTTTATATGTGAAACATTTATACTTTTTTGAAAATTCTTTACATTATATAATGGTTCTTCGTAAGAATATTATTTTTAATTAGGTTATACTACTTAAACAATTGTATTGAATAACGTTTAGGTGACTGTAATGCTAAATAACACACCGATTATCTTAATTGATGGCTCTGCTTATATTTATCGTGCTTTTTTTGCATGTCCTCCGTTAACCAATGCCAGAGGTGAACCCACAGGGGCTATTGTTGGTGTGATTAATATGATTCGCAGTTTGATTAATCAATATAATTCTTCTCATGTTGCTGTGGTATTTGATGCTAAAGGTGGCTCTTTCCGTAACGAAATTTATTCTGAATATAAAGCAACACGTGAAGTGATGCCTGAGAGTCTTCGCCCACAAATTGAACCAATCCACGCTATTTTAAAAGCAATGGGCTTACCACTGCTTTGCATTGATGGGGTGGAGGCCGATGATGTTATTGGTACACTAGCTAGACAAGCAGAAAAGGAAAATCTTGACGTATTGATTAGCACTGGTGATAAAGATATGGCTCAGTTAGTGAGTGACAAAATTACATTGGTTAACACCATGAATGATACCGCCTTAGATCCGCAAGGCGTAATAGATAAATTTGGTGTGCCGCCTGGCAAGATTATTGATTATTTAGCGTTAAGGGGGGATGCGTCAGATAATATTCCCGGTATTGCTGGTGTGGGTGAAAAGACCGCACAAAGTTTGTTAGCCGAGTTTGATGGTTTAAAAGATATTTATAATCGGTTAGACGATATTGAAAAATTGACAATCAGAGGCGCTAAATCCTTAAAACAAAAACTATTAGACAATCAAAAAGAAGCCGAGCTTTCTTATTTACTTGCGACGATAAAAACCGATGTTGAATTAGATTTTACTAGTGAACAGCTATTATTGGGGGATATTGATGTTAAAGCACTCATTGAGCTGTTTAATTATCATGGCTTTCATCGTTGGCAAAAAGAGCTAATTTCAGGCACTTTTTTAAAACAGCAAAACAATACCCCTATTGATGATAGTTTGCTTTCATTTATGCAACAATCTGCACCTGATTTACAAACAAACGATTATCAGTGCATATTAACCAATAAACAACTAGATGAATGGATTGCAACATTAACAAATTGTAAGCAATTTGCTTTTAACATTGAAAGTGATGGTATTGATCATGTACATGCTCAATTAGTAGGAATTTCGTTGAGTGTTGAATCTAATCAAGCGGCTTATATTCCTATTTCTCATCAGTATTTAGGGGTTCCAGAACAGTTACCAATAGATGAGGTGTTGGATAAATTAAAACCAATATTTGAAAATCCAGAAATCAAAAAAGTCGCCCAAAATGCGAAGTTTAATTATAGCGTTTTGGCAAATTATGGTATAACCGTGCAAGGCATTGCGTTTGATACAATGATTGAATCTTATGTATTAAATAGTACTGAACGTTATGATATGGATAGTTTGGCAAACCGCTATTTGAACCACAAAACCATTACTTATGAAGAGCTAACTCAAGCTGAGAAAATACAACTCAATATCAATGACATAGAAGTAGAAAAAGCTACACTATATGCCGCCGAATATGCAGATATTACTTTACAATTGCACAATAAGTTATGGCTAAATCTTGAAAAAGACCAAAAATTAAAAAATCTATTCACTGATATTGAAATGCCATTAGTTATTGTGATTGCCGAAATGGAAAGAACAGGGGTTTTGGTTGATACTAATTTATTGAATAAATACTCTGCTGAGTTGAACAAAAAATTAAAAGAACTGAAAGAAAGGTTACAATTTCTAGCTGGAGAAAAATTCAATCCTAGTTCGCCTAAACAGATTCGAGCTATTTTATTTGATAAACATCAACTACCAGTTTTAAAAAAGACGCCAAAAGGCGATCCAGCAACCAGTGAAGATGTGTTGAGTGAACTGGCCAATCAATACGAATTACCGCGCATGATTTTAATGTATCGTAGTTTAGCTAAGTTAAAAAACACATATACAGATAAATTACCATTGATGGTGAGCCCTATCGATCATCGGATCCACACTAATTATAATCAAATCGGTACGGTAACAGGGCGATTATCGTCAAACGAACCAAATTTACAACATATTCCAGTGCGTACCGAAGAAGGGCGACGAATTCGACAAGCATTTATTGCACCAAAAGGTTATAAGATTATTGCTGCCGATTATTCTCAAATTGAATTACGTATCATGGCTCATTTATCACAAGATAAAAGCCTACTTAACGCTTTTGCCAACGACAAAGATATTCACCTTGTGACAGCAGGCGAAATTTTAGAAAAACCTGAATCTCAAGTAACGCCTGAAGAACGAAGGCGCGCTAAAGCGGTTAATTTTGGTTTAATCTATGGTATGAGTGCTTTTGGTTTATCTAAACAAATTAATATTAGCCGTAAAGAATCCAAATTTTATATTGATCGTTATTTTGAACGTTATCCTAGTGTACAAACCTATATGGAGCAGACTCGCCAGCAGGCTGCTGAGAGTGGTTATGTTGAAACCTTATCGGGTCGACGTTTATATTTATCAAAAATTACTTCAACCAATGGTATTGAGCGTCGAGGAGCGGAGCGGGCGGCAATTAACGCACCAATGCAAGGTACAGCGGCAGACATTATTAAAACCGCAATGATTAAAATGAGTGAGTGGATTAAAAGTCAGCCTGCCGGCAATATTAGAATGTTAATGCAAGTTCACGATGAATTAGTATTTGAAGCTAAAGAAGAACTAATCGAGCAGTATTGTGCTGAAATTAAAAAAATTATGGAAAATTGCTATCAATTATCCGTGCCACTAAAAGTGGATATCGGTGTGGGTGACAACTGGGATGAAGCGCATTAATCATTCTAAATCAGTGTGAAACAAAAGGATAAAATACTAACTGTCTAACATTAATGGAACTATTGCCGAAACCTTTCGGCATGTTAGAATAAGCAACTAAATTGAATTGATATCAACATGTTATTTTGCTTGTTGATTCTGGCAGAATTAAGGAAAAGGGCGCTAGCAGTCTTTTTGTTGTTTAAGCTCGTTTTACTGTTATTATTAGGATTATTTCATGAAAATCAAAACCCGTTTTGCACCTAGTCCAACAGGCTATTTACATGTAGGTGGTGCACGTACAGCGCTTTATTCTTGGCTTTATACTCGTCATGCAAAAGGTTCATTTGTATTACGTATTGAAGATACCGATCTTGAGCGTTCAACACCAGAAGCGATTGAAGCAATAATGGAGGGTATGAATTGGTTAAAATTATCATGGGATGAAGGTCCTTATTATCAAACTAAACGTTTTGATCGTTATAATCTAGTTATTGACGAAATGTTAGCTAAAGGTACCGCTTATCGTTGTTATTGTTCTAAAGAACGTCTTGAAAAATTGCGTGAAGAACAGATGGCGAAAGGTGAAAAGGCGCGTTACGATGGTCATTGTCGTTGTGATTCGGTGCAAAAAGAACATTCTCATGATGAGCCACATGTTGTTCGTTTTGCTAATCCTATTGATGGTACTGTCATCTTTAATGATTTAATCCGTGGACCGATTGAGATCGCCAATAAAGAGCTTGATGATCTTATTATTCGTCGCACAGACGGTTCACCAACTTATAATTTCTGTGTGGTTGTTGATGATTGGGATATGGAAATTACCCATGTTATTCGTGGTGAAGATCACATCAACAATACGCCTCGTCAGATCAACATTCTCAAAGCGTTAGGTGCACCATTGCCTGAGTATGGGCATGTTTCGATGATTTTAGGGGATGATGGACAAAAACTATCTAAGCGTCATGGTGCGGTCAGTGTAATGCAATATCGTGATGACGGTTATTTACCCGAAGCATTACTTAACTATTTAGTTCGTTTGGGTTGGTCGCATGGCGATCAAGAAATTTTCTCAGTGCCAGAAATGATTAGCTACTTTTCATTAGACGCAGTGAGCAAATCAGCTAGTGCTTTTAATACCGAAAAACTACTTTGGTTAAATCACCACTATATTAATCATTTAGATGCAGATTATGTTGCTCAGCATTTAGTTTGGCATATGAACCAACAAGGCTATGATTTAGCTAATGGTCCCGATCTTATTACAATCATTAAGCTATTCGGCGAACGCTGTAAAACACTGAAAGAAATGGCTGAATCTTGTTGTTATTGTTATCAAGACTTTGCTGATTTTGATGCAGATGCAGCTAAAAAACATCTTCGTCCAGTGGCTAAACAGCCATTAGAGACTATTAAGGCTAAAATTGAAGCTATTGCTCAGTTTGACTGGCAAATTGATAAAATTCACCATGCTATTGAAGCAACGGCTGCTGAGCTTGATATCGGTATGGGAAAAATTGGGATGCCATTACGTGTTGCTGTAACGGGGATCGGGCAATCACCATCTGTTGATGCTACTGTTTTTGCCGTTGGTAAAAAGCGCACGCTTGCTAGAATTGATAAAGCTTTGGCATATATTACTCAGCGTGAGCAATCTCAAAATTAATCTATTTATTGCAGGGTAATCCCTGCAATTATTTTCGCCAAATCGAGAACTTCTATGGTTCGCTTAAAAAAACGCTATTGGATCTCACTTAGTATTTTATTTTTGATTGTACTGTTTTGCTTATATGGGTGGCACTATTGGCAGTCATTTAAGCAGAAACATGGAATTATGGTCGATTGGCATGGTGCTAGCATTGGTTTTGAAGGGCTTACTTTTGATGAACTTACTGTTAGCAAGCAATCTCAAATCTCTATAACAGCTAAAAATCTGTTAATTTCGTGGTCATATTTATCTGCAAATAATTTGGATATCCACTGGCAAGTAAATCAATCAGAAACGGTCGTAGATTCTGTCGAAAATGTAGTTGATACTGCTACTGATAATCTTAATCAATCTGATTTTGATCTCTCTTTGATTTCAACTGTTGTTTATTGGTTACCTAAGAATATTCATATAGATATACTGCGATTTTATGAACAAGATAAAAAACAATTCGATTTAAAAGTCGATATCAGTAAACAGCAAGAAGTGGTACAACTGGATGTATCAACCACTACTCAAGAGATCGCACAATTATCGGCTACTTTGTTTGTTAATCAAACAGCTTCGCGTGTTGATATACAAAACGGTCTTTTTAAAACATCTTTAAATCAATTAGGTCTAGAAAATAGTAACTTAACATTGCCTTTTACTGGTTGGGTATCTGCCCATCAATTGGCATTAACGACTTCAGATAAAGCCTCAATTAGCTTAGAAAAAGCAAATCTTTCTGAAGATTTACTTCTTGGATCGTCCTCTGGGCAATTGAATATTCAACTGGAATCAAAAATTCCATTTGATAGTAATAAATTGTCTGTTATAGCAATGCTAACGGTTAATAAGCTTAATGGTATTTATAAAAGTAGTGAAATTAAATCGGTGACAGGTGATGTTAATATTATTATTAAAGATAACCAGTTTACGGTTTCGACGCCAGCGTTCAATGTTCAAGAAGTAAATATGGGCATCGCCTTTGAAAAGTTAAAATTAGCGGGTAGTTATTCCGCTTCATTTAAAGCACCTAGCAAAGGTATAGTTACTTGGAGTAAGCTTGAAGCTAATGTTTTTTCTGGTTTAGTTTTTATTGAAGAAAATAAATTGAATTTAGACAAATTACCCCAACAATTTAATTTAAGGTTAAAACAGATA
The DNA here is from genome assembly GCF_009795795.1 of Gilliamella sp. Pas-s95. Lineage (NCBI taxonomy): Bacteria > Pseudomonadati > Pseudomonadota > Gammaproteobacteria > Orbales > Orbaceae > Gilliamella > Gilliamella sp. Pas-s95. Next base: position 20,844 of record NZ_WTFC01000008.1, read on the forward strand.
CAACTAAAAGATATTTTTGATAAATACCCTGCCGAAGGGCTTGCCGGTGCGGGCGTAATTGAGGGCGTTTTACCTATTACCTTATTAGAGGTAAAGAAAAGGGGCGAAACAGCATTAAAGTTTGTCGTTACAAATGGTCAGTTAGCTACGATCAACCAAGGTTATTTACAGTTTGAAAATTCAACCTTGAAAAATTATGCACAAAGTAATCCAAATATGAAAATACTCACTGATATTATTAAAAATTTTCATTATACTAAGTTACAAGGTATAGTTGATTATGCTAATGACATTGCTAAACTAGGATTGAATATTCAAGGCAGCAATTTAGATGTCGAAAATGGCAAAGCCGTGAATCTAAATATCAATCTTGAAGAAAATATAACTAAATTGCTTATGAGTTTACAGTTGTCAGATCAAATTAGCGAGCCTATCCGTAAACGTATTGAAGATAATTTAAAAAAGGGATCTTCAAAATAAGGAGTTATTTTATGGTACAAAATGTTATGGTAATGATGGTACTAGCGGGAGTGTTAATTGGCTGTTCACCAACAGTTAAGGTTCAAGCTCCAAGCGAGCCAATTAATATCAATTTGAATGTTAAGATAGACCATGAAATTAATATTAAGGTTGATAAGGCGTTAGATAATATTATTAATAAATCTGGATTATATTAAACCAATAGGTTCTATTTTGATCGATGTATTTGATTGTGGACAAAAGGCGCCCCACATTCGAATTAATAAAATATGATGTATTTATTAAGGAGTTTGTTATGACTATCTATAAAAAAGTAATAATAACGTTATTATCAGCCGTTTTATCTTTTTCTGCATTTGCATTAAATTTAGAACAAGCGATGGATTCATTAGGTCAAGCCAAAGCGCAAGGCATTGTTGGTGAACAGGCTGATGGTTATTTAGGCGTAGTGAAAAATGAAGGTAACGCTACCGAAATTGCACAACTGATTAATCAGGCTCGTAAACAACAGTATCAAAAAGTATCCGCTGAAAGTAATATCCCTTTAAGTGAAGTAGAAAAAAAGGCCGGTAGTAAAGCACAAGAAAAGACCCCAACAGGTCAATATATTAAACAACAAGGTCAATGGTTAAAAAAATAATTATCGCTTTTTAATAACAATAACAAAAGTATAATGATATTGCACTTTTATTGTGTATCAATAATGTGTATCCTGTTTGTTTAAATATCTGTTCATAGTGTTTTTTATATTGAATAAAAATAAAAAATGGTATGAAATCTTATCTAGTTAGTTTTTATTTGTAACAATATCGCTTATGCGATTTGAAATGGAGAAAATCAATGTGTTCGATTTTAGGTATTCTTGATATTAAATCAGATCCAGAACAACTACGAACAAAAGCATTAGAGCTATCATGTCTACAGCGTCATCGTGGTCCTGATTGGTCTGGTATTTTTGCGTCTGATAAAGCTATTCTTGCTCATGAACGTTTATCAATTGTGGATGTTAATACAGGATCTCAGCCGCTTTATAATAAAGATAAAACATTAGTTTTAGCAGTAAATGGCGAAATTTATAATCATCAAGAACTCCGAAATCAGTACAAAGATCGTTATGAATTTCAAACTGGTTCAGACTGTGAAGTGATTCTTGCTTTATATCAAGAAAAGGGTATTGACTGTCTTGATGAACTACAAGGCATGTTTGCGTTTATTCTTTATGATATCAATAAAGGCACTTATTTTATTGGTCGTGACCATATTGGTATTATTCCAATGTATACCGGTCGCGATGAAAATGGTACATTTTATGTTGCTTCTGAAATGAAAGCCCTAGTGCCTGTTTGTAAAACAATTGAGGCTTTTCCTCCAGGATGTTACTTATCTAGTACCGAAGGTGAAATCAAAACCTACTACAAACGTGACTGGATGGATTATGACAATGTTAAGGATAATAAAACAGACATCAATGAACTTCGCCTTGCATTAGAAGAGTCAGTAAAAGGTCATTTGATGTCTGATGTGCCTTATGGTGTGTTATTATCAGGTGGACTTGATTCTTCAGTCATTTCAGCAATCACTAAAAAATTCTCAGCGCGCCGTGTTGAAGATCACGAAAAATCAGAAGCATGGTGGCCGCAGTTGCACTCATTTGCTGTTGGTTTAAAAGGTGCACCCGATCTTAAAGCGGCGCAAGCGGTTGCGGATCATTTAGGTACAGTTCATCATGAAATTAACTTTACTATTCAAGAAGGTATTGATGCCATTCGTGATGTAATTTATTTCATTGAAACTTATGATGTAACAACTATTCGCGCGTCCACACCGATGTATTTAATGGCACGTAAAATCAAAGCTATGGGCATTAAAATGGTACTATCTGGTGAAGGTGCTGATGAAGTGTTTGGTGGTTACCTTTATTTCCACAAAGCACCAAATGCCAAAGAGTTTCATGAAGAAACCGTACGCAAATTAGCGGCACTGCATATGTATGATTGTGCTCGTGCTAATAAAGCGATGGCGGCGTGGGGCGTTGAAGCGCGCGTTCCATTCCTTGATAAGAAATTCTTAGATGTTGCTATGCGCATTAATCCAAAAGATAAGATGTGTGGTAGTAATGGCAAAATGGAAAAACATATTGTCCGCGAAGCATTTGAATCTTACTTACCAGCATCGGTTGTTTGGCGTCAAAAAGAACAATTCTCTGACGGTGTGGGTTATAGCTGGATTGACACATTAAAAGAGATTGCCGAAAGTAAAATTACTGATCAGCAATTAGAAAATGCAAAATTCCGCTTCCCGTACAATACGCCGACTTCAAAAGAAGCCTATATGTATCGTGAGATTTTTGATGAACTATTCCCACTTGAAAGTGCAGCGCATTGTGTGCCAGGTGGTCCAACAGTTGCTTGCTCAACCGCTAAAGCGATTGAATGGGATGAATCTTTCAAAAACCTAAATGATCCATCAGGCCGTGCAGCGGTAGGTGTGCATAATGATGCTTATAAAAAATAAAGGATTAGACTCAAGATAATATTATCTAATTCAAATTTGTAAAAAGGGCTATATGCCCTTTTTTTATATTTAGCTAGAGCATTCTGATTAATCTACTTTTTTTAAAGTTCACTTTAACTTAAACTATCATAGTTTAGTGACTATAAACCTCCCATTTTTCATTCAACGATAATCTAATCATTTATTAAAAACTTTTCATTATTTTAAAATTTAGTTCATTAGTTTCATTGATTGGTATACGTTTTTGCAAAAATAACGCAATTTTCTATACAACATGTCTTGAATTTTTTATGAGCATTTTTTATTAAATATGTGATCTAAATTCATTTTTTTGTAAATCTAATAAACTATACTTAATGTTACCAGTCACATAACGACTGGGTGGAAAGTAAACAATGTTTATTTTCCAATAAATATAATTGTAAGAGTGGTGATTTATTAACTAGGAGCATTGAGTGAAAAATTATAGAATTGCAATAATCAACTCAAGTAGTTTTGGAAAATATTTTCCAGATCATTTAAAACGACTAGAAAAAATAGGTGAAGTAAAACATTTTACTTTTGAAAATAGTATTTCTGGAAAAGAATTAGCTGATGCATTGCAAGGATTTAATATTGTAATTGCAAGTGTCAGACCATTTTTTGATAAAGCGTTTTTTGATAACAAGAAAGATCCTTTACTTTTACTTTCTCGCCATGGAATAGGGTTTAATAATGTTGATGTTATTGCCGCTAAAGAGCATGGTACGATCGTTACTATTGTTCCCCCTTTAGTTGAGCGAGATGCGGTTGCTGAAAATGCTGTAACGAATTTACTGGCATTAATTAGGCAAACAGTTCAATCTCAAGCGGCTGTTAAGTCAAATGAATGGAAAAAAAGAGCCTCTTTTTTAGGCATTAATGTTACGGGTAAAGTTGTTGGTGTTATTGGATGCGGTAATATTGGCAGTCGAGTAGCAGAAATATTTAAACATGGCTTTAATGCTCGATTACTTGTGGTTGATCCTAAGGTCAATAAAGAATGGGCACATAAAAATAATATCGAAATTGTTGAATTAGATTATTTGCTTCAAAATTCCGACATCATCTCTTTAAATGCATCACTGAATGAAACAAGCTACCATATCTTAAAAGAGCCTCAATTTTCTTTAATGAAAAAAGGTGTCTATATTACGAATACTGCACGAGCTGAATTGATTGATGAAAGTGCGTTATTAAATGCACTTGATAGTGGTATTGTTGCGGGACATGCAACTGACGTAATGTATGTTGAACCTTCATACGATGACCATCCTTTAGTTAAGCATCCTAAAGTACTTGTTACACCTCATACTTCCGCTTATGCCATTGAATGCCTGCAAGGTATGGGGGAAAAGTGTGTACAAGATGTAGAAAATTTTGTTAATAATTTAGAACTACAATCAGTTGTTTCTTAATAAATTATTTTAAATTTTAACTAATAATAAAAATATTAAGGAGTTTATATATGCAAGAAATGCATGTAACGTTTCTTCAAGCGGCGATTATTTCCATATGGGTTGCAATGGTTATGTCACGGGGATTGGGTGGAGCAACCTTAACGTTAAGGTTTACCCCAATGATGACTGGTTTAATTGTTGGTGTTGTTTTTAATGATATTCCAAACGCGATGATAACAACTGCTGCAATACAATTAATTTACATGGGCGTTTTTTCGCCAGGTGGTCAAATGCCATCAGAGCCAGCTATTGCAACTGCAGTTGCTGTTCCTGTTGCGTTGCTTGGAAATATGGAACCAACAGCCGCGGTTGCAGTTGCTGTACCCGTTGGTTTATTAGGATCTTACCTGTATCAACTAAGATTTTTCTTTAACACTATGATTATGAAATTAACTGAAAGATATGCGCAAGAAGCAAATAGTTCAGGATTAACTTTTTCTATAATTATATTACCAATAATTTGTAGTTTTGCCTTATTTGTTCCGTTTATGTTTGTTGCACTATATTTTGGAGCACCGATTATTGCTGATGTTATTAAATCCAATGCCGGAGGAGTGGTTTTCCATATTCTTAACGTTATCGGTGGTGGCCTTGCAGCAGTTGGTATTGCATTAACCATTTATGTTATTGGTAAAAAGAGCTACATCATTTTCTTCTTATTGGCTTATTTTATGGCAGTAATGGCCAAACCACTGAATATAACAATGGTAACTTATGCGATTGTGGGAGCTATTGTTGCCTTTATTTTCGTTCTTGCAAAAAGTGAAGCAGTAAATTCTGCGGCGGATCAGCCTAGAAATAATTCAAATAATAACAATCAAGATGATGACGATTATTAATCTACAGTGATTTGATGAATCAATTAGATAGAGGAATTTTATAATGACAGAAATAGTACAAGAAAGCATTGATCTAAAACCAGAGACTATTACTAAAAAGGATATAACTTTTGCTTGGTTACGATGGTATTATGCCAACGAAATCCCACACTCATTTGATCGTTATCTTGCGGCATCATTGATGTGGGGGTTAATGCCAATCCTTAAAAAATTATATAAATCAAAGAGCGAACTGGCAGCTGCTTACCAACGACATTTATTGTTTTTTAATACTCAAATAACTTGGGGTGGAGGAACAATTTCAGGAATTATGGCCTCTCTTGAATCAGTTCGAGCCGATGAGGTTTATCAAAACAAACCAATCAGTATTGATGATGATGTACTTTATAATACTAAAGCGGGTTTAATGGGAGCATTAGCCGGTATTGGGGATGCGATTGACTCGGGTACTATACAATATATTTTTATTGCAATTGCACTTCCTTGGGCACAAGAAGGATTAGCAATTGGTGCGTTGTTCCCTTTCTTTGCTTTTGTAACATATCAACTTTTTGTGGGATATTATTTTGCACAATTAGGATTTAAATTAGGTAGAAATGCTGCTACAGAAGTTGTGGGTAACAAAATGCAGATGCTTATAGAAGGCTTATCTATTTTAGGTCTGTTTATGATGGGGATTTTAGCCGCGAGCTATATTAAAGTCTCATCAAGTTTAAAATTTACTTTATCAGGTAAAGAGTTTGTTATACAAGACACATTGGATAAAATTTTACCGGGTGTGTTACCGCTTGTTGTTGTCATGGGGCTTTATTTTTATTTTTCTAAGAAAGGTTTAAAAGTCACCAGAGCATTAGTTGGGTTAACCATCATACTGGGTGTTTTAGCTGCAATTGGCATTTTATAAAATAGCGATATAAAAAATAGAGGTTATAAATTATGGGAAAAGTTGTTTTAGCTCGTGTAGATAGTCGTCTCATTCATGGTCAAGTTGCAACTAACGTTTCTAAAGCGGCTGGGGCTAATGCCTTATTCGTTGCCGATGACTATTCAGCAAATGATGAGTTCACAAAAAATATCATTTTAGGTGCCGGTGCTAGTACAGGCCATAAAATTAGAGTATTAAAAGAAGATGGCGCGGTAAGATATTGGAATGATCGCAAATATGATGATTTTAATGTTATCTTAATTACTAAAAATATTGAGGTAATGTATAAAATTATTAAAGCTGGGGTACCAATAACCAACCTTAATATTGGTGGATTACCGCTAGTGCCTGGTGCAACTTCAATAATCAAAGAAGTATCTATTAACAAAGAGCAACTTGATCTATTGATTGATTTACAAAAGAGTTTTCCTAATATGGATATCTATTTTCAGGCAACGCCTTCATTGAAAAAAGTAACACTAAATGAAGCAATTAAGATGTTTGAATAATCAAGGATGGTAAAAATGATAGGTGTCTTATTAATTAGCCATGGCAAAATGGCATCAGGAATGAAAGATAGTGTAACAATGATTGTTGGAGAACAAGACAAATTTGAAGCATTATCACTTAACCCAGGGCAAGATATTAATCAATTAAAAACGGATTTATTTAATTGTACCAAATCGTTAGATTCTGGCGATGGTGTTTTAGTTTTTGTCGATCTGTATGGGGCTTCACCTTATAACGCATCAATGCAATGTGTGCCACAATGGCATGATCTTGGCATGAATGTTCGCGTTATTACTGGTATGAGCTTGCCAATGGTAATTAATGCAGTATGCAATAGAGATTCGCTATCACTCCAAGAGTTGACAAAAGAGTGTATTGAATCAGGGCATGAAAACATTCAAGATGCTATTGCAAATATTATGCATTCCAACAAATCTGAAAGTGAAGACGATTATTAATTAGTTTAATTTAACTAATATTATTTATTAAGTTGATAGTTTTTAGTTTATACCTATCAACTTATTTTTTATCTTCATAGTTAATCGGATTGTATAAAGGTTTATTCACTATATTATTTTAAATTTAGATAGTTTATTAAAAATGGAAATACTTAAAGATCTTGTTCTACGATATTGCGTCATCTTTGGCAAGCGGTTTTCTTCTAAAGAAAAGATTGCTTTTTTAAGAGTGATATCTAAAGAACTCAGTCAATTAGGCTATATAGTTGATGCAAAACTGGCTAAATTAAAATTAGCCACAAGACGGTATGAAAACTACTACAATGCTTATATTGGTGATTTAAATAAAGCCGAATTAATCATCTGCACTTATTATGATACGGCTATTAACTGTTTTAATCTTCAAAAAAACTATGCATTTACACCGCAATTTAATAAATTAAATTACTTTATCAGCATTGCGCCTATTGTTTTTTTATTTATTATATCGCTGATATTAAATTATTTTGTCTTTCTTCCAAATATTAGTACTCAAGGCTTTTTTAGTTTTTCTGGCATCAGCTCAATTATTTCAACCGTTTTGCTATTTTTTGTTGTATTTAAATTTAAAAGCGGCATTCCTAATCAAAAGAATTTTGTTTGTAATTCATCAAGTATTATTACTATTATTAACTTAATTAATCAACTCGACAAAAAAGACAAGAAAAAAATAGCCTTTGTTTTATATGATGGAGGCAACAGCGGCCAATACGGCTTAAAAATGCTGGAAAGTTACTCTAGCCAAATGAAGGACAAAAAATTTATTTTTATAGACAGTATTGGTAATGGCAATGATTTAATTTATCTAAAACCCGAAGGATCTAGTCTACAAATAGAAGGTAAGACTATTTATACAGGAAAAATGGAAACCCAATTACCCAATTACATCATGATCACATCTGGTAATATAGATAAAGAGGGTAAAATTGTTATTAATAATGCTCATTCATCAAAAGACAACTACTTATCTAACGAAATAATCGAAAAACATACCCAGTCGCTTCATGATGTATGCCGTTCATTAACAACTCGTTATGTCAATAACAATCAAAAATAGTATTTGAGTAGAGGGAAAGCGATCACATCTACCAACCGATTGGGTAGATGTGATAGAAAAATTAATGTGCAGCGCCTTTTGGTGCACCAATAGGTAAAATGGTACGACCGTATTGTTCATTAATCACTTCAGCCATTGCTAAATAAACAGCACTTGCTCCACAAATAATGCCTTCAAAACCGGCAATATGGATAATGCCATGGTTACCAGAAATATTACCAATGGCTAATAAAGCAAATAAAACCGTTAAACTAGCAAAAACAAATTGTAATGCGCGGTTACCTTTTAATGTACCAATAAACATAAAGCCAGTAAAAATACCCCATAAAGCAAGGAAGATACCGACAAAAGTTGCATCAGATGGTGCTGTTGCTGGCGAAGTAGGTAAGTACCAAATACCCACTAACGCAATCCAAAAGAAACCATAAGAAGTAAATGCTGTTGTACCAAACGTATTGCCTTTTCTAAATTCTAAAATACCAGCAATGACTTGTGCAAGGCCGCCATAAAAAATACCCATTGAGACGATGACTGTCATAGCAGGGAAAAATCCAGCATTATGAATATTTAATAAAATTGTTGTCATACCAAATCCCATTAAGCCAAGAGGGCCAGGATTTGCAAGTTTTGTTTGTTCCATAAGGATCCTATAGGTTAAATTTGATGATTAAAAAAGAGCGGCAATGATAAGTGCAGAAAACGCGATAATCAAGATTTCAGAGAAAATTATTTTTTTGCCCCCCTTGATATTAATAATAATGTTCCCATTTATGTGAAAACAAAAACATTTCTTTGTGAAATAAAGGCTTGAAAATTAATATTTAAGACCTATATACAAGAAATAAAATACAGATTTTGAGGAGAAAGACTATGGGTAAAATTATTGGTATTGATTTAGGTACAACAAATTCATGTGTTGCTGTCATGGACAATGGCCAAGCAAAAGTATTAGAAAATGCAGAAGGCGATCGCACAACCCCTTCCATTATTGCTTATACTCAAGATGGTGAAATCTTAGTTGGTCAACCAGCAAAACGTCAAGCAGTAACCAATCCACAAAATACATTATTTGCCATTAAACGTTTAATTGGTCGTCGTTTTGAAGATGCCGAAGTACAACGTGACGTTAGCATCATGCCATATAAAATTGTAAAAGCCGATAATGGTGATGCATGGGTTGATGTTAAAGGTCAAAAAATTGCTCCACCACAAATTTCTGCCGAAGTATTAAAGAAAATGAAAAAAACAGCAGAAGATTATCTTGGCGAAGCAGTGACTGAAGCGGTAATTACTGTTCCTGCTTATTTTAACGACGCACAACGTCAAGCAACCAAAGATGCTGGTCGTATTGCTGGACTTGATGTAAAACGTATCATCAACGAACCAACAGCTGCTGCCCTTGCTTATGGTTTAGATAAAGATGTAGGTAACCGTACTATTGCTGTTTATGATCTTGGTGGTGGTACATTTGATATTTCTATTATCGAAATCGACGACGTTGATGGCGAAAAAACCTTTGAAGTACTAGCAACAAATGGTGATACTCACTTAGGTGGTGAAGATTTTGACTCACGCTTAATCAACTACTTAGTTGATGAATTTAAACGTGAACAAAACTTCGATCTAAAAAATGATCCGCTAGCAATGCAACGTTTAAAAGAAGCAGCAGAAAAAGCAAAAATTGAATTATCATCAGCACAACAAACTGATATTAATTTACCGTATATCACTGCTGATGCAAGTGGTCCAAAACATTTAAATATTAAAGTAACACGCGCTAAACTTGAGTCTTTAGTTGAAGATTTAGTTAAACGTTCAATGGATCCTGTAAAAACAGCATTACAAGATGCAGGTCTTTCTGTTTCTGATATTAAAGACGTTATTCTTGTTGGTGGTCAAACACGTATGCCAATGGTTCAAAAAGCGGTTGCTGACTTCTTTGGTAAAGAACCACGTAAAGATGTAAACCCTGATGAAGCGGTTGCTGTTGGTGCGGCTGTTCAAGGTGGTGTACTTGGTGGTGATGTTAAAGATGTGTTATTACTTGATGTTACGCCATTGTCTTTAGGTATTGAGACTATGGGCGGTGTTATGACAGCTTTAATTGAAAAGAACACAACTATTCCAACTAAACATAGTCAAGTGTTCTCAACTGCTGAAGATAATCAATCAGCTGTAACCATTCATGTGTTACAAGGTGAACGTAAACGTGCGGGCGATAACAAATCATTAGGTCAATTCAATCTAGATGGTATTCAAGCTGCGCCTCGCGGTATGCCACAAATTGAAGTTACATTTGATATTGATGCTGACGGTATTTTACATGTATCTGCGAAAGACAAAAATACTGGACGTGAACAAAAAATTACCATTAAAGCCTCTTCAGGATTAAGTGAAGAAGAAATTCAAAAAATGGTAAACGACGCAGAAGCGAATGCTGATGCAGACCGTAAATTTGAAGAGCTAGCTCAAACTCGTAACCAAGCCGATCATCTTGTTCACACAACACGTAAACAAGTGACTGAAGCCGGTGATCAGTTATCAGCTGATGATAAAAAAGCAATTGAAGATGCAGTTAGTGCTTTAGAAGTTGCCGCTCGTGGCGAAGATAAAGCAGAAATTGAATCTAAAATTAATGCATTAATGGAAGCATCTAAAAAATTGCTTGAATTAGCACAACAACAAGCCCAAGCAGCTCAAGGTGCCGGTCAAGCAAATAGTGGAAACACTAATGCGCAAGATGATGTTGTTGATGCAGACTTCAAAGAAGTTGATGATGATAAAAAATAAACATTAACTACAATGTTTTTTAATGAGTTATTTCAACAAGTTTTAAGCATATAACAAGTTAAACGGGCGCGAGGTAACTCAAGCCCGTTTAGTTGTTTATACAATCATAAAAAAATAAAGGTTAATTATGGCGAAGAAAGATTATTATGAAACATTGGGCGTTAGTAAAAGTGCCAGTGAAAGTGAGATAAAAAAAGCCTATAAACGCCTAGCGATGAAATATCATCCTGATAAGAATCAAGATAACAAAGCCGAAGCCGAAGCAAAGTTCAAAGAAGTGAAAGAAGCTTACGAAATCCTAACTGATCCGCAAAAAAAAGCGGCTTATGATCAATATGGACATGCTGCTTTTGAACAAGGACAGGGTGGATCTGGTGGATTCGGCGGATTTGGTGGCTTTGGCGGTGGTGCGTTCGACGATATATTCAGCGATTTCTTTGGTGGCGGGCGTGGGCGCAGTCAAACCGCATCTCGCGGCAATGACTTACAATACAATATCACTCTAACATTAGAAGAAGCAGCAGCAGGTGTTAGTAAAGAAATTAAAGTACCAACTTGGGTAAGTTGCGATACTTGCCATGGGCAAGGCACCGAAAAATCTTCTGATGTGGTCACGTGTAATACCTGTCATGGTGCAGGTGTTGTTCAAATGCGACAAGGATTTTTTGCCGTGCAACAAGAGTGCCCAACTTGTCATGGACGGGGTAAAGTGGTTAAAAATCCATGTAAAAAATGTCATGGTGAAGGTCGCGTTGAAAAAACGAAAACATTGTCTGTTACTATTCCAGCCGGTGTTGATACAGGCAACCGTATTCGACTATCTGGTGAGGGCGAAGCAGGTTTAAATGGCGCACCAGCAGGTGATTTATATGTTCAAATGCAAATTAAACCACATGCTATTTTTGAGCGAGACGGCACCAATCTGCATTGCGAAATTCCAATTAATATTGCCTTGGCATCACTCGGTGGCGAAGTTGAAGTACCAACCCTTAATGGCAAGGTCAGCTTAACGATTCCTGCTGAAACACAAACCGGTAAAATGTTCCGACTACGAGGCAAAGGCGTCAAATCATTACGCGGTAGTGCGGTAGGTGATCTTTACTGCCATGTTGTGGTTGAAACACCCGTTAACCTAACGAGCAAACAAAAAGAGCTGCTTAAAGAATTAGGTGAAAGCTTTAAAGCCGATAAAAACTCTAAACACAGCCCCAAAGAAAAAAGCTTCTTTGACAAAGTGAAAAAGTTTTTTGGTTAATTTGATATAGCAAAAGCACGATTGAACAGTAAAATAACTTGTTCAATCGTGTGTTAGCCAACATTCAGACCTCTACACCCATCCCTATTTATTCACAAAAACAAAAAGCTTTTAGCCAAATTAACTGTTTATGTAACTATTTCGTTTTTTACTACGATCCTGTTTTTTGCTTACGATATTTTTCGGTCAAAATTTCAACAGAAAACTTACCGTTATTTTCTCGGGATAGATTTAAAGAGTATGGTTTGTAGCTCCATATTTTATCCCCTGCTATGTTTTTATATTCTTCTTTACCATATTTTTGGGTTAATTCTTTATAAACTTTCTGCTCTATTTCTGCTGTGTATGTCATTTTTTTATAAACATTGAACACAACCAATTGGGTAGGGTTACGCTCTAAGTCATCTTCAAGTCTAATGGTTAATTTTTCGTCTTGATTGTTGGCATTTAAAGTTATTTCATAGCTTTTGATTGTGCCTTCGGTTATCGATTTTTCGCCTATTTTTGATGGCGGTAATCGCATGTTCTTTTCACTAACCTTTATGTCCTTTTCAGAAAGGTGATATTGGTTTTTGAGTAATTCAACCAGTTCCGGTTCGGTTATTCCAAGCTTAACCCCGGCAAGTTCAAGATTTTCTGCCTGCTCTTTTGTTAAACCATCAGCCCAACAGGTTGGGATACAAAATAACAAAGTGAATAATAAAAAGTACTTTTTTAACATTGTTTAGCTCCTAGTTGTGTTATAGTCCATTGCTTCGAATAGATACATAGAATTTACCCTCAGTTTCTGGGGATAAGCCTAAATGGTATGAGTTGTAACGCCAAACTTTTATTCCGAAAAAGTTTGTTGTTTCTTCCTTACCATATTTTTCGGTTAACTCCTTATAAACCTTCTGTGCACTTTCTACTGTATATGGCATGGTATGATAAATACTATAAACCACCATTTTTTTTGGAGGATTATGCGTGATATCGTCTTTAAGTTGAATTGTTAACGTTTCTTCTGGATGGTTGATATTTAAAACGACTTCATAGTTCTTAATTGTGCAAGTAGTTATGCTTTTTCCATCTATTTTGGTTGGCGGTAATGCCATTTGCTGCTCACTAACAGTAAAGTCATTTTCAGAAAGGTGATATTGGTTTTTGAGTAATTCAACCAGTTCCGGTTCGGTTATTCCAAGTTTAACCCCTGCAAGCTCAAGATTTTCTGCCTGCTCTTTTGTTAAACCATCAGCCCAACAAGTTGGGATAAAAAGCAACAAAGCAAATAATAAAAAGTAACTTTTTAGCATTGTTTTTTTCCAATTTGTATATTAATTCCTTAAGTTATTATTTTATTATAATAAAATAATAACCTAGGCACCAGTAAACAATAAAAAGCAGCCATAGTGCAAAAAAACAGCAAAATAAATCTACCAATCAGACTGATTATTTAGCTATCTACACACTAAACACTGCACTCAATTTATTCTATTCACCAACCCAAAAAAGGCCTGATTTTCCGTCCAAAAATCGGTCAGGAAAGGTATTGATTTTATTGAAGTTTTTATTTTTCTGTTTTTAAGCTAAATCAATCACTTACGCAACCTAAGCAAAGCGCCGACATACAACAAATCAACAAAACCACGAATAGCGGCCTAATAACAGCAATTTAACCGCTCCAAACCCTTTTTTTAACGACAATTTAAAATTAAATAAAATCAACAAATTAAAAAACAGCTTAAAAAAAGGGTTTTCAAAGATGAAATTGTTGTTTATCTTTATACAGCAAGATTTATCAAATCTTAAGCTCTACCTTAACGCCGTGTAGGCGGTTTAGAAAACCATTTGAAATGGGCACAAGAATTAATATTTCCTTAACGCCGTGTAGGCGTTTAATCAAAATAAAATCAACGATATAATTATAAAAACACAACAATCCTTCCCAAAAAAGATGGTTATGTTGTTTGTCTTGTTCCGGCGTCAGAATGTGCCGACAACAGAGCGAGGTTAGCACGCCAAACAGGGACGTTTGGCGAGTTTGTGGTGCGTCGGGAACGCGTCCACAAACGGTGCGTCAAGACCGAGCGGCGGCGGAGGGTAGCCGCAGGCCACATTCTGCAGCCTTGCGCGGGGTTTTTAGGGGATTTCGCAAAAAAATCCCCTAAATCGGACGTGGTCGCTGTAGCTATTTTGTACATCAAAGCTTAAAACGTCCGAAACCACCACACCCAATTTATTCTATTTACCAACCCCAAAAAGGCCTGATTTTACACCCAAAAATCGTTCAGAAAAGGTATTGATTTTATTAAAGTTTTTATTTGGCAGTTTTTGACAAACCGCTATATAAACTAAATTCACTCCAAAAAACAACCCGTATAAATTCTAGATCCAAAAAATACTAAAAATGCTAGAATAAATTTAACCTATTTGATGATACAGATTTTATGGAATAACATGGCTTTTGATTATAGTGCAACACTAAACCCCAAAAAAGCACTAATATGGCGAATTGTTCATATAAATAATATCCCTTGGATTTTAGATAATGGGCTACATTGTGGTAAAAGTAATATTCGATGTGAAGATTGGGTATCAATAGGTAGTACCGAGCTCATTGATAAAAGATCATCACACCCAGTACCTGTGTTTCCTCATGGTTATTTAAATGATTATGTCCCTTTTTATTTTACGCCGTTTTCACCTATGCTATTAAATATAAAATCGGGGCGAGGAGTCAAGCAACGTAATAATGATGAAGTTGTAATTCTTGTTTCGTCATTGCATAGAATACAAGAATTACAACTTAAGTATGTTTTTACTGATATGCATGCTTATTATAAATGGGCGTCGTTTTATTCTGCTATTGAAGATTTAGACCGTATTGATTGGGAAATTTTGCAGAGCAGGGATTTTTCTCGTGATGAAGATGATACTGCTAAGTTTGAACGTTACCAAGCCGAGGCGCTGATCCATCAACACTGTCCAATTAATGCATTAGTTGGAATGATTTGTTATAATGAGCAAGCAGAAGAAGACCTTAATACTTGGTTACAGCAAAGGCAACTGAAAATCCCCGTTCATAAAAGACCTAGGTGGTATTTCTGATGATTAGATATACAAAAGGTAACTTGCTTGAGGCAAACGTAGAGGCATTGGTCAATACCGTTAATACCGTTGGTGTAATGGGTAAAGGTATTGCTTTGATGTTTAAGGAACGTTTTCCAAAGAATATGTTTGAATATGCTAGAGCATGTAACCTAAATCAAGTTACCACGGGTAAGATGTTTGTCACTGAAACAGGTGAGCTGATAGGACCCCGTTGGATTGTGAATTTTCCCACAAAACAGCATTGGCGGTCACTATCGCAAATAGAATGGATTGAAGACGGTTTAGTCGATTTGCGTCATTTTATTGTGACTAATCATGTTAAATCAATCGCAATTCCTCCTTTAGGGGCAGGTAATGGAGGATTAGATTGGGCACAGGTAAAACTTAGAATAGAGCATGTTTTAGGTGATCTCAATAGTGTTGATATCATTGTTTATGAGCCAACTCAACAATACCAAAATGTTGCTAAGCGACAGGGTGTTAAAAAGTTAACGCCTGCTCGTGCGCTTGTCGCGGAATTGATTCGACGTTATTGGATTTTAGGTATGGAGTGTAGTTTGCTCGAAATCCAAAAATTAACTTGGTTTTTAAAGCGAGTTATCGATAAGCAAGGTCTTAAAAATGACTTTAATTTACAATTCCAAGCTCATAACTATGGGCCTTATGCCTGTAATTTAAATTATTTGTTAAATTCTTTAGATGGTAGTTATTTAAAATCAGATAAACGTATTCCTGATTGTAAAGCGTTTGATGTAATTTGGTTTAATAATGATGAGCAATTAACGGTTTCTACCTATTTAAATAGTGAAGGTAAACATTATTTATCCGCTTTAGATGAAACAACAAGGCTGATTGATGGTTTTGAGTCACCATTTGGAATGGAGTTGTTAGCCACCGTTGATTGGGTTATTTCGCAAACACAATGTAAGCCGACACTTTGTGATGTAAAAGAGCAGATTGCTCATTGGCCTGCAGGTGAAAGATGGGCACAAAGAAAGTTGCGTTTATTTAGCGATAAACATATCAATTATGCTTTAGAACGATTACAAGGCTTTGCTTATTGATATTTTTATTATATAAGGCTTTTTTTTATTGTTAAATTTTTGTAGTGTATTTTTTGTTATACTACGATTTACAAAACGAGTTTATACCTATTTTGCCATAAAAAAACCCAGCCAAAACTGGGTTTTTTTATTTCAATCAAATAATTAAATTTTAGTTGTAAATGTACGAGCAATAACGTCGCGTTGTTGTTCAGCAGTTAGTGAGTTGAAACGCACCGCATAACCAGAAACACGAATGGTTAATTGTGGGTATTTTTCAGGATTTTTTACAGCGTCTTCTAATGTTTCACGGCGAAGTACATTAACATTTAAATGTTGACCACCTTCAACTTTAACTGTTGGGGCAACATCTAATGGGACTTCACGATATTCGAATTTACCTAGTTCTGCAGTTGGGATCACTTGATCTTCTTTATAAACTGATTTAGCAGCTACACAACGTGCTTCTTTTGTAGCGTTGTCTAATAACCAGAAAGAGTTAAGAAGTGCTGCATTGTCTGCTTTAGTAATTTGGATACCTGTAATCATTTTAAATCCTCCTAACGGGGCCTTATTGCCCTAAAATAATTAGGGTTAATATAGCACTTTGAATATTTGATTAAAGTCAAAAAAAGCTATCAATTCAATAAGCAATACCTTTGTTTAGCATTTTAGCTATGGTTGTATGAAAACTATTTATTACATTAATTATTTATTTTTCTTGTCAATTGTCTTTTTAACAATAAAGGAGCATAACTGAATATTTAACAATCATGATGTAGTGAGGTTTAAGCCGATTAACATTAGGTTTATTATGATTTTTAGGTATAATTATTGTAATCAGCAAGTAGTATTGTTGAGTCATATAAAATTATAGTATAGGTATTGTATGAGTAATCAATTAACATGGCATGACGTCATCGGCGGTGAAAAAGAGAAGCCCTATTTTCAACATATAATACAATTTGTGGCATCTGAGCGCGCTAATGGTAAGATTGTGTATCCGCCCCAGCATGATGTGTTTAATGCGTTTCGTTTCACGCCATTTGATCAAATCAAAGTCGTAATTTTAGGGCAAGATCCTTATCATGGTCCTAATCAAGCCCACGGACTTTCATTTTCTGTTTTACCGGGCATTAAGCCACCACCATCGTTAATGAATATCTATAAAGAGCTATCAACAGATATTGAGGGATTTACAATTCCTTCCCATGGTTATTTAGCTTCTTGGGCGACTCAAGGCGTATTATTATTAAATAATGTGCTCACTGTTGAAGCAGGACAAGCACATTCTCATGCAAAAATAGGTTGGGAAACTTTTACTGATCATGTGATAGCAGCAATTGATAAACATCTTGAGGGTGTGGTTTTTTTATTGTGGGGATCACCTGCACAAAAAAAAGGGCAGTTTATTAATCGTCAAAAACACCATGTATTAACCTCAGTGCACCCATCGCCGTTGTCTGCACATCGTGGCTTTTTTGGTTGTAAACACTTTTCTAAAGCAAATGATATTATTACGCAGCAAGGTAAAACGCCAATTGATTGGCAACCAAGGCTACCGGAAGATCATAAATGAATACGAATAAAAAACGTCGAACAAGCTTGCAAGAGATCGCTAATTTAATTGGGATTAGTAAAATGACGGTGAGTCGTTTTTTGCGCGATCCTAATTTAGTGTCTAAGCCTCTTCAATTACAAATTTCAGCTGCGATTGATAAGCTTGGGTATATTCCGAATAAAGCGCCTGATATGCTGTCTAATGCAAAAAGTAATGCAATTGGTGTTGTGTTTCCTTCTTTAACTAATCAGGTTTTTGCTGATATCTTAAAAGGTATCGAAAAGGTTACCGATGTGAGGGGTTATCAAACTATGATTACCCATACTGGGTACAGTGCAGAAAAAGAAGAGTCTCGATTACGTTCACTGCTTTCTTATAATATCGATGGGCTAATTTTAACCGAAAGAATACATACCCCTGCAACATTAAAAATGATCGAAATTTCTGGTGTCCCTGTGGTTGAAATTATGGATAGCGTTTCCCCCTGTATTGATATGGCTGTTGGATTTGATAACTTTACTGCGACTAGAAATATGATCCATCGTATGATAAATAAAGGGCGTCGTAATATCGTCTATTTTAGTGCAAGGCAAGATCAGCGCAGTATTATTCGTCAACAAGGTTATGAAAAAGCAATGGAAGATGCGGGATTAAATCCACGAACGCTAGCCACTAAAGAAGCATCGTCTTATGAATTGGGTGCAAGATTTTTACATCAAGTTTTAAATGATTTTCCTGATGTTGATGGTATTTTTAGTACTAATGATGACTTAGCTTTAGGGGTATTGCTTGAATGCCAGAGAATTGGGATCGAAGTGCCAAAACAAATCGCGATTGTCGGATTTCATGGACACCAAATTGGTCAATTTATGAATCCAAAATTAGCGTCTATCCATACCCCAAGAGTTGAAATGGGGCAAATTGCTGCCGAGCTGTTATTAAAACGAATTAATGGTGAAAAAGTCGAGCAAAAAGTGGTCGATTTGCCGGTTGAGTATTTAGACGGCGAAAGTATTTGATCAGATAATTTTCAATAAAACAAAGATTAATATTGAAATTGGTTTTACTTTATCCAGCTCGTTGATTTCAGGTTTTCATAAAATGAGTTCTATGTTAGAATTATCGCTCAGTGGTTATTTATACCTACTAATAGATTATAGAAATAACACTGAGGTTCCCTCCCATGAAAATAGTTGAAGTAAAACACCCTCTCGTTCGCCATAAAATTGGTTTAATGCGTGAACACGATATCAGTACCAAGGACTTTCGCGATCTGGCCAGTGAAGTTGGTAGCTTATTAACCTATGAAGCAACGGCTGATCTCCCTACCGAAAAAGTCACCATAAATGGTTGGTGTGGACCGGTTGAAGTTGAGCAAATTAAAGGTAAAAAAATTACTGTCGTGCCTATTTTGCGTGCGGGCTTAGGTATGATGGATGGTGTGCTTGAGCATATTCCAAGTGCTCGTATTAGCGTTGTGGGTTTTTATCGTAACGAAGAGACTCTTGAACCTGTTCCTTATTTCCAAAAATTAACTTCTGATATTGAAGAGCGAATGGCTTTGGTTGTTGATCCAATGCTGGCAACTGGTGGTTCTATGGTTGCGACGATCGATCTGCTTAAAAAAGCAGGTTGCAAAAATATTAAAGTATTAGTTTTGGTGGCAGCACCAGAAGGCATTAAAGTGCTTGAACAAGCTCACCCTGACGTTGAACTTTATACCGCATCAATCGATGAGAGGTTGAACGAAAAAGGCTACATATTGCCAGGACTTGGGGACGCTGGAGATAAAATCTTTGGCACAAAATAAAATCTCAAATTTTAGACCGGTTAATCCGGTTTTTTTATGCCTGTCAATTAGGCAAGTTATACAACAAATTAATTAAGTAAGAGAGGCGCGATGTGAGCAATATCACAACAGACAAAACAAAAAATATAACATCTCTGCATAAGCATTCTTGGCAGGATATTTTTACTGGCGCACAAATGTTGTTTGTCGCATTTGGTGCATTGGTGTTAGTACCGTTGTTAACGGGGTTAAATCCCAATGTAGCGCTTTTTACTGCTGGAGTAGGTACTTTACTATTTCAATTAACCACTAAAGGTAAAGTGCCGGTATTTTTAGCTTCATCATTTGCGTTTATTGCTCCTATCTCATTTGGTGTTGCGCAGTGGGGGATCCCAGCTACTTTAGGTGGTTTAGTTGCCTCTGGTTTTGTATTTATGCTTTTGGCTTTTTCAGTCAAAATGAATGGTAGACATGTTATTGACCTCATTTTACCGCCGGTTGTGACCGGTCCAATTATTATGGTTATTGGTTTATCGCTTGCACCGGTTACTGTTGGGATGGCAATGGGTAAAAATAGTGGGCTACAAGCTGAAAATTATCAATTGATTCTTATTTCAATGGCTTCACTATTAACAACGCTAGTAGTGGCTATTTGGGCAAAAGGTTTTTTAAAATTATTACCAATTATTTCCGGTATTGTGGTTGGTTATGTGCTTTCTTGTGTGTTCGGTATTGTCAATTTTCAACCGGTGATTGATGCGGCATGGTTTAAAGTGCCTGATTTCACGTTTCCTGAATTTCACTGGCAAGCGATTTTGTATATGTTGCTAATTGTGATTGCTCCAACTATTGAACATGTTGGTGATATTATGGCAATTAGTACTGTTACAGGTAAAGATTATACGCGTGATCCTGGTTTACATCGCACATTACTCGGTGATGGACTAGCAACTTCGGCAGCTGGATTTTTTGGTGGACCACCTTGTATTACTTATGCCGAAGTGATTGGTGCGGTTACATTAACGCGTAATTTTAAAACTCGCGTTATGACATGGGCGGCAATTTGGGCTATTTTAATGTCTTTTATTGGTAAAATCGGTGCACTTTTAGGATCAATTCCAACTGTAGTCATGGGGGGAATTATGGTGCTATTGTTTGGTTCAATTGCATCAGTAGGCATTAATATTTTAGTCAAACATAAGGTAGATTTATCCGTGCCTCGAAATATGTGTATTGTCTCATTAGTTTTAGTTTTTGGAATTGGTGGAATGATTTTTGATTTTGGGTCATATGCATTACAAGGTATAAGCTTGTGTGGGATTTTAGCCATTGTGTTAAATCAGATCCTACCACATCAAGGAAGCTCAACTGATATTCATTAACTCCTTTTCCTATAATCGTTGGCGCTATTATGGTGGCCAACGATATAGATAAATTAACGTACTAATCTATCGTGGTATTGTGCATTTTTTATGGCTTGCATGAATAGTTAAAAGTGAATAATTACTCACTTCTTTATTTTTATTGGACACGGTTAAGAACACCTATCTTTATTTCCTTATAATGAGCCCCTTCAACCAATTTTCCCTTCGTTTAGTTATGTTATTTTTGTTGTTCTATTAGCATAATGTATATTGTTTTTTTGAGTATGTAAGTAAAAACTCACAACTGATAATGGCTTTTATATATTGAGTATTAAATAAGGTGTAATTTAGATTTAAGTAATATTAATAGATACGTTTAAGGGAGAATGATGCAGATCTATTTATCTTAATTGTGGGCGAAGTGAGTGTTTAAGCATAAAACTCACTTATCAAAAATAAGTGAGTTTTAAGTAATAATTGACTTTATTTGATTGGACGCATAGTCGGGAATAAAATAACATCACGAATAGTATGACTATTGGTAAATAGCATCACGGTGCGGTCAATACCAATCCCAAGTCCTGCTGTAGGTGGTAAGCCGTGTTCAAGTGCAGTGATATAATCTTCATCATAAAACATGGCTTCATCATCACCCGCATCTTTTTGTGACACTTGGTCAGCAAAGCGCTGTGCTTGATCTTCCGCATCATTAAGTTCTGAAAATCCATTACCGATTTCACGACCACCAATAAAGAATTCGAATCGATCAGTAACAAATGGGTTGTCATCGTTACGGCGAGCAAGTGGTGATACTTCTGCAGGATATTCAGTAATAAACGTTGGTTGAATTAAATTTGCTTCAGCCACTTCTTCAAAAATTTCAGTGACAACCCGACCAAGTCCCCAGCCTTTTTCAATCTTAATACCAACAGATTGCGCAATGGTACACGCTTTTTCAAAATCATCTAAATCGGCATTATTGGTTTCAGGACGATAATGGCAAATGGCTTCACGCATCGTCATTTTGACAAATGGTTTACTAAAATCAAAAGTATGATCGCCATATTGCACAACAGCATCACCTGTCACAGCAATCGCTAAACGACGGAATAAGGCTTCTGTTAACACAATTAGATCTTTATAATCAGCATAAGCCATATACATTTCCATCATGGTAAATTCTGGATTATGTCTTGGCGATACGCCTTCATTACGGAAGTTACGGTTAATTTCAAAAACACGCTCAAAACCACCAACAACTAAACGTTTTAAATAAAGTTCGGGTGCAATACGCATATACATATCTAAATCAAGTGCATTGTGATGCGTAATAAATGGTTTAGCTGATGCTCCACCTGGAATGACTTGCATCATTGGAGTTTCAACTTCCATAAAGTGATGTTCAAGCATAAAGTTACGGATTTCGCTAACCACTTTTGAACGAGCCTTAAACGTCTCTCTTGACTCTTGATTGGTGATAAGATCCAAGTAACGTTGACGATAGCGCATTTCTTGATCGGCAAGCCCATGAAACTTATCAGGTAATGGACGTAGTGCTTTGGTTAATAAGCGAATTTCTTCACAATGAATAGAAAGTTCGCCTGTTTTCGTTTTAAATAGGTAACCTTTCGCACCGACAATATCACCTAAATCCCATTTTTTAAATTGTTCGTTATAAAAACCTTCAGGGAGATCATCGCGGGTAACATAAAGTTGGATCTGCCCAGCAACATCTTGCAAAGAAACAAACGACGCTTTACCCATAATGCGGCGCATCATCATACGCCCAGCAACTGTTACAGTAATTTTGTTTTCAATAAGTTCTTCGTTAGTTTTATCGCCATACTGTTTGTGGAGATCATTGGAAATCGCATCACGGCGAAAATCATTAGGAAAAGCAACACCTTGTTCCCGAAGGTGAGCGAGCTTTTCGCGACGTACTTTTAGTTCGTTATTTAACTCTTCAATTTGGTTTTGTTGCTCTTGCTGCTGTGTTGACATAGTTTTCCCTTTTATTTATAACTAAGCTGTTTTTATAACCCTGCTTTCAAGCTTTCTTCAATAAATTGATCTAAATTGCCATCTAATACGGCCTGTGTATTACGTGTTTCAACGCCAGTGCGTAAATCTTTAATACGCGAATCATCAAGTACGTAAGAGCGAATTTGACTACCCCAGCCGATGTCAGATTTGTTTTCTTCCATCTGTTGCTTTTCGGCATTTTTTTTCTGCATCTCAAGCTCATATAGTTTTGCTTTTAACTGTTTCATGGCTTGATCTTTATTGCTATGTTGTGAACGGTTATTTTGACACTGCGTCACAATACCCGTTGGCACATGGGTAATACGTACAGCAGACTCAGTTTTATTCACATGCTGCCCACCCGCACCCGATGCACGGTATACATCAATGCGAAGATCAGCTGGGTTAATGTCGATATCAATATCATCATCAATTTCGGGATAAACAAATACTGACGAAAACGAGGTGTGACGTCGATTGCCTGAATCAAATGGACTTTTACGGACAAGGCGATGCACACCTGTCTCAGTGCGTAACCAACCGTAAGCATAATCACCGGATACTTTAATGGTTGCTGATTTAATACCGGCAACATCGCCATCAGAGACTTCCATTACCTCGGTTGCAAAGCCTTTTGATTCAGCCCAACGCAAATACATTCTCAGTAGCATTTCAGCCCAATCTTGTGCTTCAGTACCGCCCGATCCAGATTGAATATCCAAATAACAATCTGCACTATCGTAATTGCCTGAAAACATACGCCGAAACTCAAGTCCGGCCAGTTTTTTTTCTAGTTGTTCAAGTTCGCTATTTGCTTCATCGAAAGTCTCTTGATCGTCCGCTTCAATAGCCAGCTCAAGTAAACCTTCAACATCGTCAAGACCTTGATTTAACGAATTGATAGTATTGATAATTTCATCTAGTGCAACGCGCTCTTTACCTAACGCTTGTGCTTTTTCGGGGTCGGCCCAAACTTCAGATTGCTCTAATTCAGCATTAACTTCTTCGAGCCGTTCTTTTTTTAGATCATAGTCAAAGATACCCCCGAATCACAGCCGTGCGTTCGGTAAGTTCTGCTATCTTTGATTTAACAGGATTAATTTCAAACATGATTTAAATTGGTTTGCTCAGTTTCATGATTTTTAACAAGCGTTCATTGTAGCGGATTTGGGCATAATTTAGCAATTGCCAATTGCCATTTTTGGCTTGAAGTTGATAAATGAAGTATTGGTTTGAAAAGCAAAGATGGCGCATAAAGCGCCATCTTTTAAGTTGAAAATAATGAGTGCAAGCTGGGTTATTTTTTTGCTTCAGTATATAGCTCAGCAACTTTATCCCAGTTAACCACATTCCAAAATGCACCGATGTAATCAACACGACGATTTTGGTATTTCAAGTAATAAGCATGCTCCCAAACATCAAGCGTTAGGATAGGCGTACCAGAAACACCAGCAAATTTTTCACCCATCAATGGTGAATCTTGGTTAGCTGTTGAAACAACTTCAAGTTTACCATTTTGTAATACTAACCACGCCCAACCAGATCCAAAGCGAGTGGCTGCCGCTGCTGCAAATTTTTCTTTAAATGCATCAACTGAACCAAAATCTTTTTCGATGGCTGCTTTAAGTTCACCTTTAAGTTCGGTACCGACTTTTAATAGTTCCCAAAAAAGAGTGTGATTAACATGACCACCTACGTTATTTTTAATGCCTGTAAGTTTATCTGCGGGTACTTTATCTAAATTTTTTAATAAATCGCTTGGGCTAAATTCTTTAATTTCAGCAGATAAAGTTTCAATGATAGCATTGGCATTGTTGACATAGGTTTGATGATGTTTATCGTGATGAAGATGCATTGTTTCAGAATCAATATAAGGTTCTAATGCATCATAAGCATAAGGTAAGGGAGGTAAAGTATAAGCCATGAAATTTGCTCCTTTCATATATTAGGTATTATTAACTACTTTATCTTATGAGTATACGGGCTATTAGTATAGCCCTCAAACTATCACTTAGATAGTTAGTGGCTATCTGCAATTAGGGTGATTATTATTTTTCCAATTAGCTTTCATTACTTGCGATAAATGGGGTATACATCATAATTGCGTGATTTTCGCTGATGAGCTTTTCTTCGACATGGTTATCAATTAAATGTGTTTTGCGTTGCCATATTTTATTATGTCTGGTATAGCCTCCCCACCACTGTTGTTCAATGCGATGATCGGTTTCTAGGATTACATAATGATGAGTTAAGGGGGTATCAGCAAGTAATTCACCATGTAAATACTGATCATCAAGCCAAAGATTAAGCCGGTAAGTGATATTGGTTTTATTGATTAATTGTAAATCAACATAGTTATAAGACAAGGTTGCGCCACAAGCAAAAGGAATCGTACGATTGATATCGGGGAAAACATCAAAACTATGCCGCCAACGCTCCATAATGGTGAGATCAGAATGTAATACGATCCAATAAATCAAATTACCTAATTGGCATAATCCTCCGCCAATGTCTTTGCCTATCTGCCCGTTATGTAATGATAGTCCTTCTAAAAATCCTCGTTTTTTCGATGGACGTCCTACTTTTTGCCAGATGGAAAAACGTTGATTGGGCTTAATGATTGAACCATTAAGTTTTTCAATGGCTAATCTAAGATTAGTAATTTTATTATATTGTAAATACATATCAACATCTTTTAGTTGCCTTAATAAAACAGACTGATGTTTTTTGTGTGAATAACAACAAGTATTATTATTGATGTCGACAGTACTATAGGCGTGACGATGCCGCCACCACTCAAATTTTCGTTTTAAGATAAAATACTCTTTGCCTAATTTTAGCCTGAATTTACTGCGTTTTATCGGTTTATCGACAATGATATCCTTCATATTTTTCCATTCCTTTATCTACAATATATAATCAGTTATTTTTCTAAAGATGACAGATAGTGCTCGCTCAACTTGTCGAGAAAAGCGAAAAGTTTTTGATTCATTGTCGTGTAATCATGCGAGCGAAGCGTATCAGGCGTATCAACAAAGCGGTAATTTGCAGCTTGTTTAAGCTCTTTTTGCGAATGGGCAATCAGCAATTCAACGACTTCAGGGGTGAACTCCATATGGCATTGAAATCCATAAACGAAGTTATTATAAGCAATGATTTGCCGAGGGCAGCCTGCACTATAAGCTATAATTTGGGCATCTTGGGTTAAACCAGGCATATCATTGTGCCAATGACCGACTTCTAATGTATTGCCAAAATCAGCAAATAAAGGATTGGTTTTACCCAGTTGCGTTAATGTAATTGGGAATTTTCCAATCTCTTTTTCTGGGCTTTGGGCATGACTTGCGCCTAACGCCTCACCAATTAATTGAGCGCCTAGACACACGCCAATAACTATTTTACCGGCATTTATCATAGATAAGATCACAGCTTGTTCTGCTATAGAATCAAAATGAGCACACTCTTGTTTGGTTGTTGACGGTGATTGTGGACCACCCATAACAATAAGAAAGTCGATATCATCAATGCAATTAGGAAGTGGTTCACCAAGATAAACGCGACAATAGGTTATGGAGTGATGATGCATGCTAGCCCATAGCTCATAGGCACCAGGTGCTTCGAAAGCTTCATGAATAATAAAATGTATATGCATTAATAAAGGTTCCTTGCCTATAAATATTATCACCAAAAATCATGGTTCAATGACATTATATATATCTAAAGATAAATTTATTATTGAATTATTATGAATAATTTTTTCGCAAATACAATATAGACTTTTGATATCAACAGGATAAAAATTTGGAAGAAAGAAAAGAAGCTTGGTATAAGAAGTAGTTTATCTAAGATAGTTTTGGAATTTAGAAGTTGGCTCCTCCAACAGGACTTGAACCTGTGACATACGGATTAACAGTCCGCCGTTCTACCGACTGAACTATGGAGGAACCGAAATGTAGCGCGCATATTATAGATTTTATGGCGCTATGTCAATAGTTAAATGCTGTTTTTGTATGAACTTGCCTCCTTTATAATCATTCAAGTGTTAGGATTGTCTTGAATAAATGTTTTTGTCTGAGTAATTGTTGTGGATGCGAACCAAGCTCTTGTTGTGGGATGCTCTGTTTTAGATCGCGATAATAATCAATCCAATAAGGCAAAATTTGATTTGTCGTTACATCCTTAAAATTCATTGGATATAATGCGAAATAATCACTACCTTGTTTAGTTTTAAAAGCATAAGTAATTAGTTCACTGCAATAAAACCCATCTGTATTTTGATTAAAGCTATGATTGTAAGGTGAACCTAAGCAATGTTTAGCTCGCTTTAATGCATTTTGAATAACAGCCAAATCATGGATTCTACCAATGATATTACGTCTAGCCGCACCAACAAAGTCAGTCAAAGATTGTTCAATCACGCCATATTTTTGTGTGGCTTCAATGACGCTATTATTGCCAATATATAAACCGACATGATTGATATTTTTTGTTATCTCATCCATGTTAGGCACTGCACCAGAACGGTTTATAGCGTCACTAAAATCATCATCTTCGTTAAGGCTTTGAAAGATGATATCGCCACTTTGAATATTATTTATTTTTAGCACGATAACGCCATAGTGAAAACATTACACAAGTTGCAATAATAAATTTAAGTGCATCAATACCAACAAATGGAAAATAACCTACTTTTAACGCATCAATAAGTGTAATGTGTAAATAGCCCATTAAATAGACAACACCAAATACAAATAACAATTGATGCGCACAAGCAAATGCAATTAAGCCTAAAATAAAGCGACGATCGTACCCTCTTTCTGCTGCAAAACCGGCTAAATAGGCACTAAATACATAGCCATATAAGTAACCAGAAGAAGGTGACGCTAATGCCATAATCCCACCACTGCCATTAGCAAATAGCGGTAATCCCATTGCGCCTAAAAAAAGGTATTGGATTATTGCTAATGCGCCTAATTTACGACCTAAAAAAGCACCAATTAACAATACCGCCAATGATTGTAGTGTAAATGGAACAGGGTAAGTTGGAATACTAATATTAGCCGCTAACCCTAAAAGTAATGCTGCACTGGTAGTAGTCAATAGCTTACGTTGCCAAGAAGATAAATTAACCAGTGTCGTGATAAATGTTGGATAATACGAAGTAATTTGTTGTTTCATTATTTTCTACCTTTGATACATAAATAGTAGAACTATAATAGCGCAATGTATTTCAATGTAAACTATTTTTTATATAAAAAGTTTACATATAGGTTGAATTGTTGCTATCACAGCCCAATACAAAGAGCGTGATAACAAAAAATAAGGTTCTACTTAAACTAAGTAAGGATTGCTGATTCGTTCATGACCAAAACTTGACATAGGGCCGTGTCCTGGTACAAAAATAAAGTCATCACCAAGTGGTAATAATTTGTTAGTGATTGATGAAATTAAATCGGTATGGTTGCCTCGAGGAAAATCAGTTCGTCCAATACTGCCTTTAAATAATACATCGCCGACAAAAGCTAGTTTATCCAAATGATTAATAAAAACAATATGTCCGGGAGTATGGCCTGGGCAAAAAAGTACATCAAGAGTTATGTTACCTACTTGAATTTGGTCGCCTTCTTTTAACCAACGATCGGGTAAAAAGCTGTCAGTATGAGGAAAACCAAATTGTATGCATTGCTGTGGCAAACTTGTTAGCAAAAATTCATCTTCTTGGCTTGGTCCAATAATCTTTACATCATAATATTGAGCTAATGTGGTTGCCGCGCCAACATGATCTAAATGTCCATGGGTTAATAAAATCTGTTTAATATTTACGCCAAGTTTTTCAACGGCTTTTTTCAGTAGTTCTGGTTCACCACCAGGATCAATCAATGCGCCTTCCATGGTTTGATCACACCAGATAATGCTACAGTTTTCTTGAAAAGCGGTAACGGGGATGATTTGATACTGAAACATATACTTATCTCCTTGTTTCTTGGTGATGGGTAATTAGATTTTGGCCGTCTTCTTTTTTTAGTTGCGCAAAAATAACGCTTGATAGCACTGTAACCACACCGAGTATAACAAATGTTAATTGAAATGCGTGAATAGTGCTAGCTGAGTTGCTAATTAATCGCAGTAAAACTGCACCAAATCCTGTACCAAAACTGATTGCAAGCTGTTGATTAACTGCCATTAAACTATTACCACTACTCGTATTTTCGTTTTCTAAGTTCGCTAAAGTTATGCTATTCATCGCGGTATATTGCATAGAATTTATACCACCTATACAAAATAGCAATAAACTAATTAATATAAGTGGTGTTGATAAATTTAACAACGACATTAAAATAATCATGACACCCGCTAAAATGGTATTAGCAACGAGCACAAAACGATAGCCTAAACGAGCTAAAATACGTGGAATAAAAATTCGAGTACAAATTGATGCAATGGCCATTGGCATTAGCATCACACCGGCAAAAACAGCCGAGTAGCCAAAACCAACTTGTAATAACAATGGAATTAAAAAAGGCACACCAGATATACCTAATCGGCAAATTAAATTGCCAATAATGCCTATTTTGAACGTATGAATCTTAAAAAGTGATAGTGGGAATAAGGGGGTTGGTTTCTTTTTGGCATACCCATAATAAACAAGTAGAAAAACGAAGCTGATTACGGCAAGTAGCAATGGAAAATCATATGTCTGATTTTGGTTTAAAATCTCTACACTTAAAGTGGCACTAATAAAGGCAATCACAATAAATATAAAGCCAAATAGATCAAAAGGCATGTGTTCACCCTTTAGATTGGGCATATATTTCCAACTAATTATCACACCTAAAATACCAATGGGTAAATTAATAAAAAACACCCAATGCCAACTCACCATATCAACCAAATATCCTCCTAATACCGGTCCTAAAACAGGTCCAATTAAACCGGGAATGGTGGCAGTATTTAAGGCGGCTAAAAAATCACTACGCTTAAAAGATTTAATTAATACTAAACGTGATATCGGTACCATCATTGAGCCACCAATACCTTGAATAACACGAGAGATATCTAAAAAAATTAATGAATTGGATAAAGCACAAAGCAATGAGCCAAGGGTAAACAGTGAAACTGCCATCACAAAAATATTTCTAGTGCCAAATTTATCTGATAAAAAACCACTGACTGGAATAAATAATGCCAAGGTTAAAGCATAGCTTATCACTGCTGATTGCATATTTAAGGGGGATTCATTAAGATCTTTAGCCATCGAGGGAAGCGCAGTGTTTAATATCGAGGTATCAAGCGATTGCATAAAAAATGCAAATGCTGCAATCCATGGTAATATTCGATAAACAAAGGGTGGTAACTGTAATTCGCTATTCATTTTAATTTTGCCTAAAATTAATTTAAATGCTGGGTGAGCAGTTGGCTATAAGCACTGGAAATTAAGCTCTCTTACTACTTATTTTATTAAGAAAGAGAGCGATGGATGCCATTTTACAATATTATTTATTAATTATTGGCTTTTTTCTTATTCTTAACAGATTTATCTTGCCAATAGCCAGCTAGTAATGAACCAGAGATATTGTGCCAAACCGAAAATACTGCCGCGGGCAGCGCTGATAAGGCCGAAAAGTAGGTAGTACCTAAGGTAGCGGCAAGGGCGGAATTTTGCATTCCCACTTCAAGTGACATGGTTCGGCAAGTTGACTCATCAAAACCAAATAAACGACCACCCCAGTAACCGCCAAGTAAACCTAATGCATTGTGAATCACAACTGCAAAAATAACGGTGCCCCCCACTTGACCAATTTGCGTATGGCTACCTGCTACGACAATGCACAGAATTAATAAGATACAGAGCATTGATAAAAGTGGTAAAAATTGTTCACATTTTTTGACGATAGGATATAAAAAATGGTGAACAATTAAACCTAATATAATCGGTATTAAAACGATCTGTACAATATGCAAAAGCATGTCCCAAACAGGGACTTCAATAGTTGTTCCTACTAATAATAGTGTGAGTAGAGGTGTTACAACCACGCCTACTAGTGTTGACACTGATGAAATTGTCACCGATAACGCAACATCGCCTTTAGCAAGATAAATCATCACATTTGAAGCCGTACCGCTGGCAACGCTACCGACTAACACCATTCCAACTAATAATTCTGGTCTCATTGTAAACAGTTTGGCTAAGATTAAAGCAGTTAGTGGCATTACAATATAATGTAGTAAAGTGCAAATTATTACTGCTTTAGGCTTGGTTACCACACGTTTAAAGTCATCAATACTTAATGTAACTCCCATGGTAAACATTACAAACATAAGTAAATGTGCGGTGTGGGGGCGTATAGGAATAAAGGTATAAGGAAAGAAATAGGCAACACCGGCGCACAGTATTGCCCACAAAGGAAATAATCGGGTAAGAGAGATAATAGATCGAATCAACAGCTGATTAAATTGTCTGGTCATATAAACCTGCTATGGGTTTAATAAAATAATTCTATAATAATGATAGGGTTATTTTATTTGTTTTGTGTAATTTTCATTCTATTTATTCTATTAAATAGCGTCAAGGTATTTATTAAAATCGTACTGCGTATGTGTTCTGCTGATTCATTGCGTAATTGGGTCAATGTTTTAAATACTTCAGTGATATATTCAGGGCGATTTATTTGACCTTGACGGCTACTTAATGGCATATCAGGAGCATCCGTTTCAAGCACAAGGCTCTCGAGCGGTAATTGAGCAATTGTATTGCGAGTTTTATTTGCTCGTTCATAACTAATTACACCACCTACACCAATATAGTAGCCCAACTTAACAAATTGCATAGCTTGCTGATAGCTACCTGAAAATCCATGTATTACACCACGGCAAGGTAAGTTGGCGCGGTGTAATTCGTGGTACATAATATCGTGCGCTTTGCGTGAATGAATCAAAACAGGTAAATCAAACTGTTTAGCAAGCGCTAATTGTGACCTAAAAAATGATAACTGCTGTTGCAAATCAATACTTAAATCATAGCGATCCAGTCCTATCTCACCAATGGCAATTAATTTTTTAGGTTTGGTTTTAACGATATTGGTTAACAGCTCTAAATCCGCCATGGTATGTTGATAAATAGGATGCAGCCCCAAAGCAGCATAGATCTCGCAATAATTATCAGCAAGTTGCAAAACGGTATTAAAATAGTTAGCGCTAACTGCGGGTATGATTAACCCAACAATATCCGCTTGGCGAATCTTATCTATTGAATCGGCCAGATGATCAGTGAAAGGCGGAAAATCAAAATGACAGTGTGTATCAATAAACATAATGCCCCTTATTCTACGGTTGCTTGATGTAATAAAATTGGCAGTAAAAATCGTTGGGCAGCAAAAGTAATTTGTTCAATTAATTCATCCGTTAATTCAGGATAAAGTCTAGCGTAGTAGCTATCACACTCAGCCGATTGGTATAATCCACCTTGCCAAGTATTTAACAGTTGATTAATTGCTTTTTCACTCGCGATAACCTCACCTGTTTTTTTGTTATAGGCTGCAATTAACCAATTCCATGCGCATTGTACAGGTAGTAATAAAGGTTGATTGATACCTTGTACATAGCCTTCAATTAACGAGGTTAAAATTGCCATAGCCTCATTACTTGGAAAGTGTGAAAAACGCCATTCGTTTTCTTCTCTGCCATAGATACGGCTTTGACTTTCAACTTTATCTGGATTTAAGATGCAATAAACCAAATGGTCGATCCACAACGAAATACCATCTCGAATTGAAAGTTTTGAAGGGCGCCATGTTAAAATACCATCATCTTGAATATGGGTTAACCAACCTTGTAATTGGTAATGTTGTTGATTTAGTGAAATGGCTAAGTTCACTTCTTGAGTTGTTATTTCTAGGCGTTCTTGGCAGATTTTATTAGCTAATGATTGCATTGCTTCATTTTGTTCATGATAAATAATCTGTCCAAATGCGCCATCTGGCAAGTCACCAGTTAGCGCTAAGTGTTGATAACAATCATTGGATTGTTGTGATTCTTTGGTGATAAGTTGATTTAAAATCTGCAAGTTCAATTGATAACGCTGTAAGCTATCAAGATTAAAGTTTTCCGCATCGGGTAATGTATCATCAAGATAATTAATATAAAAATTAAAACGTTTTTGTAAAAACATCCTAATTGAGTGTTGGTAAAATCGTTTTAGTTCGTCAAGATTGATATTATCGACGCTAATAGCGGCTATTTCACTAATAAAGTCTTGATTTTCCCCTCGTTGTAATGCAGCGGGTAACCATTCATCAGCATAACTTTTGGGATCTTGCAAAAAGTTTTGGGGGTTAAATGGTGTGCGTGTATGGTTTACACGTAAAAAATCCAAGTTATTTGTCGAGCTATCAACTTGATTAACAGGCTTGTTATAATATTGTGCAATATACTCCCAAAGCTCATCAACTAGTATTGATGGGTAACGTTCACTATCATCTTTTATATCTCGCCCAATATAGCTAATATATAACTGGTTTTGCGCTGATAAAATAGCCTCTAAAAATAAATAGCGGTCATCATTACGGCGACTGCGATCGCCTCGTCTTGGATGATGAGCAATAAGATCAAAGTCGAGAGGAAGCGATGTTCTTGGATAATCGCCGTCATTCATACCCAGCAAACAGACCACTTTAAAAGGAATGGATCGCATTGGCATCATGGTACAAAAGTTTATCCTACCAACTAAAAAACGATGCGCTAGATGATTTTGCTCTAAGCGCGATTGCATTGCATCATGCAAAATTGTGATAGAAATATTATCAGTATAATTAGCAGCTAAACCACTATTAATTAATTTTTGCCATTCCTCTTCGATCATTAATAAAATTGATTCACGTTGTGGGGTATCGACAAAAAAATCGTTAATTAGTTCAAGACAGCAACTTTGCCATTCAACTAATGTTTTTTCTTCGCTTAAAGCTGTAAACCATTTACTTACAATTTTAATAAACTCAGCTAATTGGCCGATTAATTCGGCATCTAAGCCTGTCGCGCCATCATACGGCAAGATCTGTTGCCAACCGCCTTGTTCACTACTCATGGTATAGCCTAGTAATAAACGCTCCAGTCCAAATAACCAGCTATGTGCACTTTCAAGACCAAAACGAATGCCTGATTCAATAATCCAAGTACGTAATAAAGTTAACTGTGATTCACTAATTGCAAATTTTTCTGAAATAGCTGGTATCTCTAATAAATTAAACAGCTCTTCAGCAGTAAATCGACTTTGTGGAAAATTTAATATAGTAAAAAAACCTTGTACAATCGGATCAATGTTACGTGCTTTTTGATCAGATATAGTAAAAGGCAAATAGCGTTTTTCATAAGCATTACCAAAAACAGCACGGATATAAGGGACATATTTATCAATATCCGATACCATCACAATGCAATCACGTAATTCTAATGTAGGATCAGCATCAAAAACAGATAAAAGATAATCATATAACACTTCAACTTCACGTTGTTCGCTATGGCAAGCATGAAAAGATACGGATTTATCTGCTAGTTCAACGGGTTGTCGAGCAACTACCATTGGATAAAGATCAAGGATATCTTGTTGAATTGCATGTAATAAACAATCTCGGTTTTGATCGGCAAACACATCAATATCTTGCTTATTATTGAAGTCCTGTAATAAAAACAGATTATCACGCCCAAGTTTCCCCCACGAAGTTAAAAGTGGATTGGGGCTTTTTTCAGGGGTATTGAAGATATCTGATAACTGCTTTTCAACAATATCGCCCCAATACCATTTACACGGATTATTAAACATCAAATGGACATCAATATGTTGTCCAAGTGCTGAAAGTAGTGAAAGATAAATCGGTGGTAGCGAGGTAATACCGAAAATAAAAATACGGCTAGGTAACGAATCTAAACGTGAACGATCAAAGTTATTATCTAACAAAATTTCAAGCATTTGTTGATAAATATTAGCGCGATGATAAGGTTGACTGATGGATATTAGCTTTCGCCATAGCTCTGCTTGCCAAACTTCGTCAGAATGATGATTTAATTCGGCAACATTTTGGTTGGCTTCCCATTTGGCTAACCAATCGGGACGATAAACTAAATATTGGTCAAACAAACGGGCAATTCGTGTTGCAAGTTGGTACTGCTTTCTATCTTGCTTATCGATATCAAGATAATGTTTAAGTGCGCTAAACTCAGGTTGTTTAATAACTTGAGGCAACAAATAATACAAACGCCAACTCATTGATTCAACATTATAACTATTTTCAATTGGCGCCTCGGGAAACAAAGCTTGATAAAGTTGCCAAATAAACTGTGTCGGAAAAAGAAAATCAACATTAGCCACAATACCAAGTTCATCCGCTAACGCAATTTGCAACCATTGTGCCATACCTTGGC
Source organism: Gilliamella sp. Pas-s95 (assembly GCF_009795795.1). Lineage (NCBI taxonomy): Bacteria > Pseudomonadati > Pseudomonadota > Gammaproteobacteria > Orbales > Orbaceae > Gilliamella > Gilliamella sp. Pas-s95. The sequence goes on from NZ_WTFC01000008.1 coordinate 56,472, forward strand.
TTTGCACCATGACTATATCAGGTGTAAATACATCCTCTAATGGTTGCCTGCGCATCAATTCACTTACAATAGACTTAAGTAGATCGACTTGGTTTGAATGATAAATGGTAAACATAACAAAACTCATTATTGAATAAGAGTGAGTTAAGATTATCGCTGATCGTTACTCATAAATCTAGTTGCTATTATAGTATCAATTTTATAATAAAAAGAGTAATTAGCGGTTATGTGACTTGCTTTTTTTATTCTAATTTTATGAGCTGATGTAATGAATATGAATAAAAAAATAGCCTTCACCAATTTGGGTAAAGATCTTATGGTCAGCTCCCAACGTGATAAAAATCTATTAAAGATAAATTAAAACGGTAAGTTAAATGTGATAACAAAACTTATTCAAGTGGAGTGCTAGATATCGAAACCTAGCGTTTATCTTTATTTAAAAATTAAATGATCCAACAAACCTCGGAGGTTATGAAGTGTCAGCATGCGAATAATGAGTGATTTTATGAGTTAAAAAACCATTAAAATCAACGTTATATCTAGCATGCTATAAATTTATAATGCCAATTCAGCAATATCTTAAAATTGTTTAAAATTTATCCCAATATGGATACTTAAATTTAACTAAATCCATAATCAAAGATTAATAAATTATAAAAATATATTATTTGACTAATGTAAAAAATAATTATTTATTGTTTTTAGGCGTGTCAACATCAGATGCGGAATTGTTATTTTCACTCTCAACAAGTGGAGTTACAGCAAAAGGTTTGAGTGATTTAGCCTGGAAAGCTAGAGCTACAGGGCAGAAGTTATCGGAAAAGGAACTAGAAACGATAAAACGTCAGGTTGATCGTGAAAGTAAATTAACAGTAGATCCGCATACAGGAAATAAAGCAGGAGAATACCTTGAGGACTTTAAACCATCTTCCACACCGGCAGAATTAGTTCAACAACAGGCCGGTAAAGGTACTCAGGTAACGATCAATACTGAACATATTTTAAATGGTGAGATAAAAACTTATGCAAATGGTACCAAGGTTGGTACAGGAGGGCATTATTTAAAAGATCCGAATATTAGAGTAGATACATGGACAGGTGCAGCAGATGCTAATGGTGTCACAAAAGGGTATATATCGGTTAGAGATCCTGCAACTGGAAAATGGTATAAAAAACAAGCTGAAACAACCTTCTTCCCTGAGCATTGGTCTAAGCGTCAAACAGAAATGGAAATTAAAAGTGCTTTCGGCAACTCTAAACCCAAGCCTGGAGAATCTGAAAAATGGATAGGAACGTCTTCAAGTGGAATAAAAATGGAAGGATATTATAAAAGACCAAATGGAACAGGTGCGAAGCGTGGCCTGTTTATCAAGGAAAGAAAAAATGATGAATAAATTAATTTATTATTGGTGGATACCAGATTATAAAAAATTTTCTCCATCAGGTAGAGAATATAGTGAAGATATGAGATTAGTTCCCAAGCAAGGACGAGGAATATGTGAGGTAGCGGCTTGGCTATCAGATGATCTCCAATACTCTACTAACTCAGTCAATATCTGGATTAACAATCTGACAGATTTAGAACATAGCCGAGCACCTGATGGCATGTTTGGCATTGGTAATGCTCACTGGGTATTGATTACGGGGGATTATGTTTTTATTGGTACTGAATATGTTGAAGAGCAACAAGTTATCATGACCAGAGAACAGCTTTTATATGTGTTAGAGCAATATAAAACTTTTTTAGAAGGAGATTATAAAGATCCTAATAATCCGCCCGAACCTATTGATGTTGAGTTTATTGCTGAAGGTCAAGAAGCAATTGATATCTATAATGGATTACCAAACTCTCATCTGGTTCCTTACGCATGTTAACAAAACCCAGATCCCCAGAACGGGGATCTTTGATTACTTTCTAGAGCTGTAGTAGTTCAAACTCAACTCGACAATCCTAACGTATATTAGTACATAATCCACTATTTTTACCTACAAAAAACTGTCAGAAAATGCATTGATTTTATTTAAGTTTTTTATGATGGCAAAAGTGGTTATAAAATTAATGCGGGGGTAGAGTTTGCCAAGCAGTATGGATTAGCAATTGGAGCGACATTGTCAGCAGAGCAAATGAAGGCCTTAACCAGCGATATTGTTTGGTTAGAAAGCAAGACGGTGATGGTAGATGGACAAGCGGTATCGGTATTGGTGCCGCAAGTATACCTTGTTAACCGCCCACAATTGACGCAGGAAGGGGGATTATTATCGGGTAAAAGTGTCAGGGTACAGTCAGAGAATGATATTGAATCCTCGGGTGCGATATTAGGTAAAAAACGGGTGGTTTTATTAGGCGATAACGTCAACAACCAAGGTTTGATTGAGGGCGGTTCGATAATTATCCAAGCGAAAGGGAACATCAACAGCAGTGGTAAATTAAGTGCGGATAAGCTAGCGTATTTACAGGCGAATAACGACATCAACTTAAATAGCACCACCTCGACCACCGAAACGCATTACGGCGCGAGCAAAAGCAAAAACACGGTGATTGACCAAGTTTCAAGTCTCAGCGTCAACGATGGTGATATCCACTTAAAAGCGGAGGCACGATATTAATTTGTCGACCTTAAAGACAGAAAGCTATTAAGACGCGATAGGGAATAAAAACCACTCAATTTAGGAACCAAAGAGCAGCAAGAACAATATAATAATGCTTACTGGGAATCTCTCGCAAATAAACCATTCCTTGAAAAATTATTTAGCTCTCGTGCAATGGATGAAAATGAAGAATATTATTGAGCACAATATAATATTCAGAAGTATCTTCAATCAACAGAATGGGAGCGATAAGTTGGTCGTCCAGTAATGAACTTTTTATCGGGTGGAATTGGTTTAGCTTATAATACGATGGACACGGTAGAATCAGCGAATGTGTTATTTGATGTAGTTAAAAGATTGAATAATGGTGAAGAATTTAGTACTGAAATGGTGATGAAAGTTCAATAAATGGAAAACTCAATATTGGATCGAGAGAGCAAAAACATATAGGTAAAAATTATGAATGAAATAACAAAAAATTTACTAATTGAATTCATCAATAAAAATGAAAATATAGTTAATTTCGGTACTCCAGAAGATGCGGTTGATGAATCATGGATTTTAAAAGCTGAAAAATATTTAGGTTTTCCTTTAACTAATTCTTATAAATGGTTTTTACGTGAATACCGTGGTGGTGAAATATGTGGAGAGGAAATATACAGCATTTACGGATTAGATTTTGAATCGGTTAATGGTGGGGATATTGTTTATCATCATATCATTGATATGAAAAATAACATTATAAAAAACACACAACTTGTTGTTAGCCAAACAGATTTTGGTGATGTGTATTATTTTGATTATACTAAATTTGATAATGGGGAATGTCCAATATACATTATGTTCTCATCTGCTGAATGTAAGTTTTATGCTACTAATTTTTATGAATTTTTATATAAAAGAATTAAAGATTATTTATAAATTATAGTTTTTTAAACTGGTAAATCAATCTCCACAATCAACTTGCCCTGTTCAATCTTAATGATAACAGGATTGCCCACTAATGGTCAGTTGTGGTCTGGGGCTTTGTCTGTGGTTTATTTTTAGCTAAGAATGTGTTTTAGCTATAGTTAACTCCTTGATAGTTAGTAGAGGTTAGAAGTGGTAGCAGGTTGCCGGCTGTTACTGCTGTGTTACTTGTTGTTTTATCTGTAGTAGCTCAAACTTAACCCAATAAATATAGCGTATAAAAAAATTGGATTTTTTACTTTTAATTTTGGGGTGCAGTTCAAGCCACTTTAAAATTTTAAATTATTAATGACTAACCTAAAAATAAAAAAGGTTACTAGATATTTTAGTAACCTTTATTATTTTGATAAGATACTAAAAAGCAAACTATTGACCCATGCGGCGAGTCAATTCGATAACACGAATTTTTGCTAACGCTTTTGATAGTTCTGCAGAAGCTTGAGCAAATGACATATCATCGCTTGGGTGATTAATATGTTCTTGCGCTTGTCTTACTGCTTCTTGTGCTCTTGCTTCATCTAGATCTTCGCCACGGATAGCGGTATCCGCTAAGATGGTTACGATGTTAGGTTGTACTTCTAATATGCCACCAGATAGGTAGATAAACTCTTCTTTACCATCCGCTTTCACAATGCCAACCATACCGGGTTTTATGGTTGTCAGTAAAGGGGTGTGCCCAGGATAAATTCCAAGTTCACCTTCTTTACCCGTGATTCTGATTCGCTGAACATCACCTGAAAACAAGTGAGATTCAGCACTAACAACTTCTAATTGATAGGAAGTTAGTGCCATAATACGATCTCCATTAAATACGATCTTCGCTCAATGAATCTCTTAGAGAGATTTTGCCTTCTCAATCGCTTCATCGATTGAACCAACCATATAGAATGCTTGTTCAGGGATGTGGTCATAATCACCGTTCATGATTCCTTTAAATGCACTGATCGTGTCTTTCAAAGGTACATATTTTCCTGGTGAACCAGTAAATACTTCTGCAACAAAGAATGGTTGAGATAAGAAGCGTTGAATTTTACGAGCACGAGCAACGATCAATTTATCATCTTCTGATAACTCATCCATACCAAGAATGGCAATAATATCTTTCAACTCTTGATAACGTTGTAGAATTGATTGAACGCCACGGGCACAATCATAGTGCTCTTGACCAACAACTAAAGGATCTAATTGACGGCTGGTGGAATCTAATGGATCTACGGCCGGATAGATACCTAAAGAAGCAATTTGTCGACTTAATACGATTGTTGCATCTAAGTGAGCAAAGGTTGTTGCTGGTGATGGGTCAGTTAAGTCATCTGCTGGTACGTATACGGCTTGGATTGACGTTATCGAACCTGTTTTAGTAGATGTGATACGTTCTTGTAGTAAGCCCATTTCTTCGGCTAGTGTTGGTTGATAACCTACCGCCGATGGCATACGACCTAATAGTGCAGATACTTCAGTACCGGCTAAGGTATAACGGTAAATATTATCAATAAATAATAAAACGTCTTTACCTTCATCACGGAATTTTTCAGCCATGGTTAAACCCGTTAACGCAACACGTAAACGGTTTCCAGGTGGCTCATTCATCTGACCATAAACTAATGATACTTTATCAAGTACGTTTGATTCTTTCATTTCGTGGTAAAAGTCATTACCTTCACGAGTACGTTCACCCACACCAGTAAACACAGAGTAGCCTGAGTGTTCGATAGCGATATTACGGATTAACTCCATCATATTAACGGTTTTACCGACACCCGCACCACCGAATAGACCCACTTTACCACCTTTAGCAAATGGACAAATTAAGTCGATAACTTTAATACCTGTTTCAAGCAATTCAGTTGAGTTTGCGAGCTCTTCATAGGTTGGCGCTGCACGGTGAATCGCCCAACGCTCTTCTTCACCAATTGGACCTGCTTTATCAACAGGATCGCCAAGCACGTTCATAATACGACCCAGTGTTTTAGTCCCCACTGGTACTTCAATGCCGTGACCTGTATTTACAACTTTAAGTCCACGTCTTAAGCCATCAGATGATCCCATTGCGATACAACAAACAACGCCACCACCTAATTGTTGCTGAACTTCCAGAACTAATTTTTCAGTGCCAGTTTCCACTTCTAATGCATCATATACCTTTGGTACTGCATCTTCTGGGAATTCGACATCAACCACCGCACCGATGATCTGGACAATCTTTCCAGTAGCCATTTTTAATCCTCTACGTCTTTTTCTTAACTATAAGCCAATATTTAGCACTAACCTGAAACAGCGGCTGCACCGGATACAATATCAATCAATTCATTCGTGATAGCACCTTGACGTGCTTTGTTATACACAATTTGTAATTCATTAATTAGGTTTGCACCGTTATCTGTTGCCGCTTTCATGGCCACCATTCTTGCTGCTTGTTCACTCGCTAAATTATCAACCACTGCTTGATAGACCTGTGATTCAATATAGCGACGTAAAATCACGTCTAATAGCGATTTAGCATCAGGCTCATAAATATAATCCCATGATGAAGCTTTGAGCTCTTTATCTTCTGATGGCGGTAAAGGTAATAATTGCTGAATTGTTGGCTTTTGTGACATGGTATTAATAAATTTATTAGTCACAATATATAATTTATCAATTTTACCATTATCATATGCCTCAAGCATTGTTTTTACCGGACCAATTAAATCGGATAAATTTGGTTCATCCCCCAAGTTAGTCACTTGGGTTAAGATGTTTGCTTTTACTGATGAGAAAAACGAAACACCACGAGAACCAACTAAAGCAACATCAGCTTCAACACCTTTTTCCTGCCATGCTGACATGTCAGCAATGACAGTTTTAAAAAGATTGATATTTAAACCACCACATAAACCACGATCGGTTGAAATAATAAGGTAGCCAACTCGCTTTACATCTCTTTCTTCTAAATAAGGATGTTTGGCGCCTATTTGAGCTAACGCTAAATGTCCAATTACTTCACGGATCATTTCAGCATAAGGTCGACTAGCTGCCATTCTATCTTGCGTTTTACGCATTTTAGAATTGGCAACCATTTCCATTGCTTTAGTGATCTTTTGCGTACTTTGGATACTGGCAATTTTTGTTCTAATCTCTTTTGCATTAGCCATTTGTTACCTCACCCTTACCAAGTTTGAGTTGATTTAAAGCTTTCAAGTAATGCTTTTAGCTTACTTTCAATCTCATCATTGTAATTACCCGTCTCGTCGATTAATTTGACAAAATCGGCATATTGACTATGGGCATAAGCAAGTAATGCTGTTTCAAATGATAATACTTTAGTCAGTTCTACATCTTCAAGATAACCACGCTCAGCAGCGTAAAGTACAATTGATTGTTCAGCAACAGTCATAGGTGAATATTGCTTTTGTTTTAACAATTCGGTTACTTTTTCGCCGTGACTTAGTTGGTTTCTTGTTGCTTCATCTAAGTCAGATGCAAACTGAGAGAACGCAGCCAACTCACGATACTGCGCCAGTGCGGTACGAATACCACCTGATAATTTTTTCATTATCTTCGTTTGTGCAGCACCACCCACACGTGAAACCGAAATACCCGGGTTAACCGCAGGACGGATACCTGAGTTAAATAGACTAGTTTCGAGGAATATCTGACCATCAGTAATCGAAATTACGTTAGTTGGTACGAATGCCGAAACGTCACCAGCTTGAGTTTCAATAATTGGTAATGCTGTTAATGAACCTGTTTTGCCTTTAACTTCGCCTTTTGTGTACTCTTCAACATAAGCTTCGTTCACGCGCGCTGCTCGTTCAAGTAAACGAGAGTGAAGATAAAATACATCACCTGGGTAAGCTTCACGTCCAGGTGGACGACGAAGTAGTAATGAAATTTGACGATAAGCAACGGCTTGTTTAGATAAATCATCATAAACAATTAATGCATCTTGACCACGGTCGCGGAAGTATTCACCCATTGCACAACCAGCATAAGGAGCTAAGTATTGTAACGCAGCTGATTCAGATGCTGATGCTACAACGACAATTGTGTTTTTAAGTGCACCATGATCTTCTAGTTTACGCACAACATTTGCAATAGTTGATTGTTTTTGACCAATGGCAACATAAATACATTTTACCCCTGAGTCGCGTTGGTTGATGATGGCATCGACAGCAAGCGCTGTTTTACCTGTTTGACGGTCACCAATGATAAGCTCACGTTGACCTCGTCCAATTGGAATCATTGAGTCAACGGCTTTATAACCGGTTTGTAATGCTTGGTCAACGGATTTACGATCGATAACACCTGGAGCAACAACTTCGACAGGTGAAAAGCCATCATGTTGAAGTGAGCCTTTACCGTCAATTGGTTCGCCTAGTGTATTAATAACGCGACCTAATAAACCTTCACCAACTGGTACTTGTAAAATACGACCAGTACATTGTACCTTCATACCTTCAGACAAGTCTTCGTATGGTCCCATAACTACCGCACCGACAGAGTCTCTTTCAAGGTTTAATGCCATTGCATATCGGTTGCCTGGTAATGCAATCATCTCACCTTGCATTACATCAGTTAATCCGTGGATTCGAAGAATACCATCACTTACAGATATGATAGTTCCTTCATTGTGAGCATCACTCACAATATTGAACTGAGCTATCCGCTCTTTAATTAGTTCACTTATTTCAGTTGAATTTAGCTGCATTATCAGTCCCCTTAAGACTGTAGAGCGTCATTTAAACGATTTAAACGCCCTCTGATACTACTATCAATAACCATATCGCCCGTACGAATAATAAAACCAGAAATGAGCGATTTATCTATATGACATTTTAGTTTTACTTTTCGTGATAAACGTTTTTCGACAGCGACAGAAATTTTATTAAGTTGTTCATTAGTTAGCTCATTGGCAGAAATAACATCTACATCTGCTTGTGCTTCTCTATCTAAACAATATTGTTCAAACAAGGTTAAGACTTCAGGAAGAAGTGATAATCGCTTGTTTTCAGCCATAATCTTAATAAAGTTAGTGCTAAACTCATCTAACACATCTTTACAGATGTTGATGAGTAAATTAGCCACCGAATCGGTTTTCATGTCTGATGTTAAAACACTTCTTATTTGAGCATCTTTACTCACTTCAGATGTTAACACTAACATGTTATGCCATGATTCGATGCTGTTTCTTTCTACTGCAAAATCGAAAGCGGCTTTAGCATAAGGGCGAGCAATTGTAATTAAGTCAGCCATTGCTCTATTCTCCTTATAGTTCAGCTACGAGTTTATCAATGATGTCGCTATTTGCGGCTTCATTAACAGAACGTTGAATAATTTTTTCTGCACCAGCAATAGCAAGTGTAGCGACTTGTTGTTTGAGCTCTTCTTTAACTCGTTTGCGCTCGGCCTCTACTTCGGCAAGTCCTTGCGCAACAATTCGTTCTTTTTCACGAGAAGCTTCTTGTTTTGCTTCTTCAAGAATGGCTGCTTTACGTTTGTTGGCTTGCTCAATAATTGCATTAGCCTCAACCTTAGCCTGTTGCATTATGTCAGATGTATTTGCTTTGGCTAATTCCAAATCTTTTTTTGCTGTTTCTGCTGAAGCAAGTCCTTCGGCGATCTCTTTTTGGCGTTTTTCAATTGCGCCAATAACAGGAGGCCAAACAAACTTCATACAGAACCAAACAAACAATACAAATGTAATTGCTTGGCCGAGGAGAGTTGCGTTCATATTCATGACACGATTCCTCTTAAATTTTTATTAACCTGCGACAGCAAAAATAACATAAAGTGCAATACCCACACAGATCATTGGGATCGCATCAACTAGGCCCATAACGATAAAGAATTGAGTACGTAACATAGGCATCAATTCTGGTTGACGAGCAGCACCTTCTAAAAATTTGCCACCTAATAAACCAATACCAACTGCACCACCAATTGCAGCTAATCCCATCATGATGCCTGCGGCTACAAATAACATACTATCCATTATATACTCCAGTTTATTATCAAAAAAATATTAAAATTAATGATCTTCCGTTGCCGACGCCATAGCTAAATAGACGATCGTCAACACCATAAAAATAAAAGCTTGTAACGTAATTATTAAAATATGGAAAATGGCCCATGGTAACGATAATACCCACTGTGACCACCAAGGTAATAATGCAGCAATTAGGATGAAGATAAGTTCACCTGCGTACATATTTCCAAAAAGTCGAAGTCCTAAAGAAACAGGCTTCGCTAATAGACTAACTAATTCAAGTACTAAATTGATAGGCGCAAATGCCCAGTGATTAAATGGATGTAAGGTATATTCTTTGATAAAACCTGAAATCCCTTTGTACTTAATTGAATAAATGATAATAAGTGCAAACACACCTAAAGACATTGACATGGTAATGCTAACATCTGCAGTCGGCACTACTCTTAAATGTGATAGACCCAAATATTGACCGGCATAAGGGAGAAAATCAACCGGGATAAGATCCATTAAATTCATCAAGAAAACCCAAATAAATACCGTTAATGCTAACGGTGCAATGAGTTTATTTTGACCGGTGAACATGTCTTTAACAGTATTGTTGACAAACTCAAAGATCATTTCTACTGCACATTGTAGCTTACTTGGTACGCCACTGGTTGCTTTTTGGGCAACACGATGAAAAATCCACAAAAAGATAACACCAAGTAGAATCGAAAAGAACAATGAGTCAAGATTAAAGGTCCAAAAACCGGAACCTACTTGCAAGTTCTCAAGATGGTGCTTGATATAAGCTTGTGGTGAAGCTGGAGAGGAAACTGACATATAACCCTCTTAACCTATTTTCTAAAAATAAAATATTGCTTATAGTTTCATTCAAAAAGGTATAAGCAATCGCTGTAATAAATTGAAGTTACTATTTTAAACCTAATAGCCTATACCAAGTCAACCTTTGATTAGCTAAATTAAGAATTTAAACACTTTTTACTAATTTTACGCAAATATGTATAACTTCTTTTATTATTTTAATCTAAATATTAGCCTATTAATGGCTTAATTAATGGGTATAAATTGTGCTATTTCAAACGTTAACTTTAAGATGTAAGTGCTGCTGCGATATTTTGGGCCAATTTTTGCACTTCGTGTTGATTACTTCCTTCCACCATGACACGAATTAACGGTTCGGTTCCTGATTTACGAATCAACACTCGACCATGATGACTAAGTTGTTTTTCTGCTTGCTCAATTGCCGATTTTACTGTAGTGCTATTTAGTGGATCATGCTCACCCGAAAATCTAACATTAATCAACACTTGTGGCAACATTGTCATACCGCTACATAAATCAGCTAATGACATGTCATTGCGTACCATTGCAGCTAGTACTTGTAGGCCAGCAACAATACCATCTCCTGTTGTTGTTTTATCTAATAATAAAACATGACCCGAATTTTCAGCGCCTAAGCGCCAATCTTTTTCGACCAGTTTTTCAAGCACATAACGATCTCCAACTTTGGCACGAACAAAAGGAATACCAAGCTTTTTAAGCGCTATCTCAAGCCCCATATTGCTCATTAATGTGCCGACAACGCCGCCTTTAAGTTGACCTTGTCTTAATGCTTCGCGTGCAATGATATAGATAATTAAATCACCATCAACTTTGCGACCTTCATGATCAACCATGATGATGCGATCGCCATCACCATCTAATGCAAAGCCTAGATTGGCTTTTTCATCAATAACACATTTGGCTAGTGCTTTTACGTCAGTTGCTCCACAATTTTCATTAATATTTACTCCATCTGGCTCACAGCCAATTTTAATCACTTGCGCACCAAGCTCTCGTAATACTTTAGGGGCAATGTGATAGGTGGCACCGTTAGCGCAATCGACGACAATTTTTAATCCTGCCAAACTTAAATCATGATCGAATGTACTTTTACAGAATTCAATGTAGCGGCCTGCGGCGTCAGTAATACGGCTTGCTCGACCAAGTTGTTTGGACTCTACGCAATCGATCTCTTTTTCAAGTTCAGCTTCAATTTCTAATTCGATAGTGTCATCAAGCTTTTTCCCTTCAGTTGAAAAGAACTTAATACCATTATCATAAAAAGGGTTGTGTGAGGCAGAAATAACAACGCCGGCATCGGCCCGGAAAGTACGGGTTAAATAGGCAATCGCTGGGGTTGGCATTGGGCCTGTAAAGGCCGCAGCAACACCTGCCGAGGCAAATCCTGCTTCGAGTGCCGATTCAAGCATATAGCCTGAAATGCGAGTATCTTTACCGATTAATACTTTTTTCACGCCATCTTTGGCAAGCACACGACCTGCTGCCCAGCCTAATTTGAGCGCAAAATCTGGTGTGATAGGATATTCTCCAACTTTACCGCGAATCCCATCTGTACCAAAATATTTTCGATTAGACATTTTATTTCCTCACACTAAATTATTTTTGATAAACGCATATTTTAATTTGTAAAAAACTTTCAGGAAAGTATACCTATTTGTATAAAGTTACTCTCGATTATCATTGGCAAATTTTAATAATACTTGGCTCTCTTTAATAAAGCGTTCTGCGTAAGATCCAAACCAAGTAGTTACTTCATTAAAATTTTTGATAAATTTTGCTTTGTCTCGCTGTTCAATTAATTTAACCATTTGTCCAAAGCGTTCGTAATAGCGTTTAATTAATTCGATATTATCATCCGATGCCATGATGATATCGGCATAAAGCTCGGGATCTTGAGCAAACAAGCGCCCAACCATCATCAGTTCAAGTCTATAGATTGGTGAAGATAGTGCAATGAGTTGTTCTAAATCAGCTTGTTCACGTTGCAAATTAACGCCATATGAAAAAGAAGTAAAATGACGTAATGCTTGAATAAATGACATGCATTTATCATGCTCTTTGGCATCAATTGCGCATAAATTAGCGCCCCATATACGCATTTGCTCAATTAGCCATTGATATTTTGTTTGATCGCGCCCATCGCAATAAACAATGATTTGTTTAGCTAAATTAGGAACGTCGGGACCAAACATTGGGTGTAACCCGACTACTGGACCTTGATGTTTATCAAGCATGGCTTGGAGTGGCTTGACTTTTATGGATGTGAAATCTGTTAAAATACAATCTTTAGGTAATGGTGGTAATTGTTTGATGATTTCGCAGGTTTTGTTTATTGGCACAGTCACAACCACTGCCGCTGCATCGGCAACTACCTCGGCGGCTTGATGCATAGTTTTTGATCCCAAGGTTTTAACCTGATAGCCAGATAAAGTAAATAATCGAGCAAACAACCGCCCCATTTGCCCATTACCGCCAATAATCACGACTGAACCTTCACCAGTATAGACTTTTTTGAAACCTTTGTTGTTTTCACTAATATAAGATTCACGCATTAAACGACGTAAAATATCTTCAATTAAAGCAGGAGATACACCTTGAGCTTCAGCCTCTTGCCGTCTTTTAGCTAGCATATCGGCTTCACGCTGAGGAGCATAAATGGGAATACCATGCTTGCTTTTTACCTCGCCAACTTCGGCAACTAATGCTAATCGTTTGCTAATTAAAGATAAAATAGATTTATCAACTTCATCAATTTTATCGCGTAAGGCAAGTAATTCCGTAGACATATGCGGTGATTCCTTATTATCACAAAGGTTGCTTTTCTGTAATAGCTTAACAGTATAACGTATTTTTGATACGATGCGTATTTAGAACATCAAATCAAAGACAATAAATTAGTATGAAGATTATCTCTTTTAATATTAACAGCCTTCGTGCTCGCATCCACCAATTATCCGCTATTATTGATAAATATCAGCCCGATGTAATTGGTTTGCAAGAAACTAAAGTGCATAATGATCAGTTCCCCGTTGCTGAACTCGAACAATTTGGTTATTACCTCAACTACCATGGGCAAAAAGGACATTATGGTGTTGCGTTGCTAACAAAACAAAAACCGTTGTCAGTGCAATATGGCTTTCCAACTGATGGTGATGATGCGCAATGTCGCTTAATTATGGTTGAACTACCCACAAGTAAAGGCAATTTAACGGTAATTAATGGTTATTTTCCTCAAGGCGAAAGTTTACATCATGAAATTAAATACCCTGCAAAGCGTAAATTTTATCAAGATTTGAATAATTATTTACAGGAAAATCAATTAAATAATCAGTTATCTTTAATTATAGGTGATATGAATATTTGCCCAACCGATTTAGATATTGGCATTTCGCAAGAGAGCCGTAAGCGTTGGCTACACACCGGTAAATGTTCATTTTTGCCCGAAGAACGCGAATGGATGAACAGTTTAATGTCGCTGGGTTTTGTTGATACTTACCGCCACGACCACCCAACTGCACAAGAGTATTCTTGGTTTGATTATCGCTCAAAAGGTTTTGAAACGGATACAGGGCTTAGGATTGACTTGATCTTAGCCAGCGCCAAATTACTAGCACATTGTCAACAAACGGGGATTGATTATGATATTCGCGCAATGGAAAAACCCTCTGATCATGCACCAATTTGGGCTAAATTTGATTTAGTATAAACCTAACTCGTTATAACAAAGGATCATTAAATGCAAAACAGCTCCGTTTTATCGGTCAAAGATCTTAATCAAATAGTTAAAGATTTACTTTCTGATGCGATCGGACAGGTTTGGTTAGTGGGAGAGGTTTCTAACTTTTCGCGCCCTTCATCGGGACATTGGTACTTTTCGTTAAAGGATGATAGCGCACAAGTGCGTTGTGCCATGTTTCGCAATAGTAATTTTCGTGCAGGTTTTACTCCACAAAATGGGCAACAAGTTTTGGTTAAAGCAACGGTAACGCTGTATGAAGCGCGTGGTGAATATCAACTGGTGATTGATAAAATTCAACCCGCAGGTGCAGGGCTATTACAACAAAAATTTGAACAGTTAAAGAAAAGGCTTTCTGATGAAGGGTTATTTGATGCCATTTATAAAAAGCCACTACCCGAAAATATCCGCACCGTTGGGATTATTACCTCCTCAACGGGAGCAGCGTTGCATGATATTTGCCAGATATTAAAACGTCGTGATCCAAGTTTGCATTTGATTATCTACCCAACACAAGTACAAGGCAGTGAAGCGGCAGGACAAATTGCTAAAATGATTCAAATTGCCAACATTCGTCAAGAATGTGATGTATTAATCGTTGGGCGAGGCGGTGGCTCGCTGGAAGACTTATGGTCATTTAATGAAGAAGTGGTGGCAAGGGCTATTTTTGCAAGCCAATTACCTATTGTCAGTGCGGTTGGGCATGAAATTGATTTTACCATTGCTGATTTTGTGGCTGATGTTAGAGCAGCTACGCCATCTGCTGCGGCTGAATTAGTTAGCCAAGATAGCTTAGCTCAAGTAAAACGCCTACAAGTTCAAGAACAACACCTATCTATGGCAATGGATTACTATTTAATTCAGTGCCGTGAAAAACTCAATAAATGGCGTCATCAATTACAAACTCAACACCCACAAGCAAAACTAGCAAAACAGCTAAATATGTTACTAACTTATCGCCACACATTATACGACAACATTCAGCAATATTTGCTCAGACAGTCAAACCGCCATAATCAATTAGACAAACGATTATCGCGCGTCTCACCGCAAAATAAGATCCATTATTTACAGCAGCTTGTTGGCCAAAAGCAACAACAAATTACTCATTTAGCACAACAAAAACTGACTCAATCTCAACATCAATTTGTGTTACAAACCTCGCAACTTAACAGCGTTAGCCCACTAGCGACACTTGAACGAGGTTATTCAGTTACGACCAACCAAAACAAAGCAGTGGTTCGTTTTTCTGAGCAAGTTACTGTGGGTGAATTAATTATAACAAGGTTAAAAAAAGGAAAACTAATTAGCCAAATTACAAAAATTGATGAATAAAATTATTTTGCAAATCAACCTCTACAAGGCATAATAATGGCAAATTTATTGGAATTTGATTATTACTAAGTAATAAGTCATAAGGAGTGATAATGAAAAAAGTGACCTTAATGGTAATGTTAATATCTTGCACATTAATATTACAAGGCTGCGTTGCTGCCGTTATCGGGGTAGGAGCAGGGGCCACGGCAAAAGTTGCCACAGATCCTCGTACAGCAGGTACTCAAGTGGATGATACAACACTCAATTCACGGATGAGTATGAAAATTAAAGACAATGGACCTTTCTTTATTGGATCGCGTGTTATTTTGAGTACTTATAATGGCAACATTCTTTTGACTGGGCAAGCGAATAATGAACAAGCTGAAAAAGCTGAAAGTCTTGCTTATCAAGTTGACGGGGTAAAAAAAGTCTATAATCAAATTCGTATTGGTGAACCTGTTGGCGCCGGTACAATTACCAATGATGCTTGGATAACAACACAAGTTAAATCTCAATTAATTTTAAATGCGCAAACAAAAGCACGCAATATTAAAGTTGTTACTGAAAATAGCGAAGTATTTTTAATTGGTATTGTCACATCAGAAGAAGGCAAAGCAGCGGCTGAATTGGCAAGTAAAGTCAATGGTGTGAAAAAAGTCATCACACTATTTACTTATATTGAAAACTAACCAATACCGAAAATATACTAAAAAAAGGGGCTCATTAGCCCCTTTTTTTTATGTGATCGACTTAATACGATCAATTAATTTTGCAAGTCCTTGCAAACGGGATTGACTGAGTTCGTCAGTAATTTTTAATTCATGCAAAATTGATTGAAAATCAATAGCAGCAATTTGCTGTGCTGTTTTGTGATTAGCAATAATGATTAAAATTGCCAATAACCCTTTCACAATTCGCCCTTCGCTATCGCCACTAAAAACATAGGTATTATCGGCCTGCTTTTGATAACTAAGCCAAACTCGATTTTCGCAGCCATTGACTTGGTTTTGCTCTGTTTTTTGCTCGTCAGGAAAATCAGGCAATTGCTTTGCTAACAACACTAACTGTCGATAACGATCTTGCCAATTATGATGCTTTGCAAATAACTCGGTTAAATTTTGCTGTGATAGCATAATATTGACCTATTTATGGTTGACTATTTTGTAAAAAATTTTCAGGAGTTTATATCGTTTAATATAAAACTACATCAATATTTCAATCGCACTTTGCAACTCTGAAATAAATTTATCCACATCTTGCTGATTATTATAGGGCATTAATGATAGACGAATCGCACCATGGCAACCTAATTTATTCATTAAAGGTTGAGCACAAAGCTCACCAGTGCGGATCGCAATATTTTGTTCACTTAATAAAATGGCAATATCATTATGATGAATATTGTTGATATTAAACGTGATAATTGGGCTATTATCCACACTATAAAATTGAATATCGGTCAGTTGGTTTAGTTGTGATTTAGTATAGAAAGCTAGCTGCTTTGTGTAGTTTTCTGCTTGCTTATTATCCCAACTTTTTAACCATTCAAGTACTGCGTTAAAGCCAAGAATGCCTGCAATATTGGGGGTGCCTGCCTCAAATTTATAAGGGAGATCTTCTTGAATAAAATCATCAAATGAGGCGTTTTTTAGCATTTTACCGCCACCATGCCAAACCGACATTTGCTCAAGTAAAACCTGTTTACCATATAAAACACCAAGACCAGTTGGTCCATACAATTTATGGGCAGAAAAAGCATAAAAATCGATATTTAACTGCTGAACATCAAGCGCATGGTGAACAATACCTTGTGCTCCGTCAACAACTAAAATGGCATTATGTTGATGAACAATGTGGCTAATTGTTGTTAAATCAGGGCAAAATCCAGTGACGTTTGACATTTGGGTAATGGCAACAATTTTGGTTTTTGCTGACAGTAGCGATGATAATTCATCAATATCTGATGACCATTTTATGACTTTAGCACCTGTTTGCTTAGCAACAATTTGCCAAGGTAATAAATTGCTATGATGCTCTAACTCACTCACAATAATTTCATCATCAGGTTGTAGCAACGGGCGAGCATAGCTTTGCGCGATTAAATTAATTGATTCGGTTGCACCCCGCGTCCAGATAATTTCAGCATTGTTGTTGGCATGAATCAAATCAGCAACATTTTGCCTTGCTTTATCAATTGTTGTTGTGACTTGCAAAGCATCTTGATACAAACTACGTTTTGCGGTGGCTGTATTTTGTGCATAATACGCAAATGTTGCATCAATCATCACTTGTGGTTTAAGTGCGGTTGCTGCCGAATCAAGATATACGCTTTCACTATTAAGCGCCGGAAAATCCGCCCTAAATTGCTCTGGTACAAAATGCTTATTGGGTAAGTTCAAGTCCGGCAATACCATTCCAGTAACCATTACAATCTCGTTTATGTTCAATTTGCAGCGGGTTTAATCCATCTTCATTAGCTTTGAACTGTTTGACAATATCGAGCGTTTCAAGACCAAGGGGTGAAATTCTAACTATATCCACTAATCCTTTCATCTCTTTGAGATTATTACCCAAGTTATAACAATAACCACTTTGGGTCTGAATACCGTTTAGTACAAATACTTTTTGCTGTTCTTGCGAGAACACTTCGCGGCCAACAGGGTAGTTAATGCAACATGTTTCACATTTATCTTTAGGCTTGTCTTCCGAACGAGCGGTAAAACAACGTGCTGAATAAGCTAAAGGTAAATAACCGTAACTGAATACTTCAACTTCAAAATTTCGCTTAATATTTAAATTTTCAAACTGATTAAGCACATTGGTTAACCAATCACGAGAAAGCTCAACCGGCATACACCAACGTACCATCCCTTGTTTTTGTAATAATTTTAAAGTTAACGCGTTATAACAGTTAATGGCAGGACCTGCAACAAACGGTAATTTATGCTCTTGTGCAATATTAATGGTTGCTAAATCATTTGCTTCTACTAAAAAATCACCGTTATTGACCAATTGTCGTAAGTCGTTTAATTCTGATGGTGCTTCAAGTAACGCCAGAGTTGAAAGTACTACTTGTTTACCCGATTTAGCAATTTCTTTTGCCAGTTCAATCCAATTGGCAACTTTCATTTCGCGACGCTTGGTGCAAACGGTTTCGCCCATATAAATAATATCCGCTTGACTATCTTTAGCGGCATAATAAAAAGCTTCTGTTTCAGTTTTAGGCCAATAATAGAGCACCGGTCCTAATGCGTATTTCATAGTTTTGCTCACAATATTTTTATATCAGATCAATTAAATCATTAAGATAATACCTTATCAGCTGTATGTATTGACAAAAAACAGAAGATATAAAAAGTGAAATATTACCTTAAAACATATATTTTTTAATTATTTATTTAGGTAGATAAATTACGTTATTGCCATTTACGGTGATAAGCGCCTAATGTTGTCTGTGTCCCTTCTGAAACAGAACCAAGCGTATCCATCCAGCTTTTTTCTGCTTGGAATGACTCCGGATTGGCTTTATAACGATCGATGGCTTGGCGCCATACTTTTGTTACTTGCTCGACATAAGCAGGGCTACGCTGACGACCCTCAATTTTAACCGAGGCAATATTAGCAGCAAATAGCTCAGGTAATAGTTCAATCGTATTTAAACTGGTCGGCTCTTCGATTGGATGGTAAAGCTCTTCGCCAACAAAATACCGTCCTTTACATAGCGTTGGGTAGCCTGCATTTTCGCCTTTTTTATGGCAATCAATTAACACATTATTGAGTCGTGACTCAAGTCCTTTATCGGTCTCTTCCCAGCGAACAAATTTAGCCGGCGAACAAGCCCCAACAGTATTGGGTGATTCACCAGTTAAATACGATGATAAATAACAGCGCCCTTCCGCCATAATGCACAAGCTACCGAAAGCAAATACTTCAAGCGGAACAGGAGAAACTTGAGATAATTGTTTGACTTGATGCATCGAAAGTACACGCGGTAACACAATACGATGTACCTGAAAATTGTTATAGTAAAACTTAATCGACTCTTCATTAGTCGATGATGCTTGCACCGAAACATGACGCTCAAGATCAGGGTACTTTTCAGCCGCATAATCAAGCATAGCAAGATCAGCAATAATTAACGCATCAGCCCCAATATTGGCAGCAGTATCAACCGCATATTGCCAACGCTGAAAATTTTCAGGATGGGCAAAAGTATTAATGGCAATATGTAATTTTTTGCCACGTTTATGTACATAATCAGATGCTTCAATCAAGCGCTTCTCGTTAAAATTCAAACCAGCAAAATGGCGGGCATTGGTATCATCTTTCAAACCAATATAAACAGCATCAGCACCGTTATCGATAGCCACTTTTAGTGACGGTAAAGATCCTGCTGGGCAAAGAAGTTCCATAATTATTCCTAACTTAAGTTTGGTCGTTTATACGCAGTGTATTATGCAATAATTCTGAAAGTAATGCGAATGGAAAGCAACGGGTTAGCTAAAAAAACAGCAGACGCGAGTGTATTGTATAACGTTGCTTTACCATAGTCTGATTTGAATACTAATACACACTTGTTTGATTAGTTCTTATTTTTAAAATAAGACAACATATAGTTAAACACATATTGATGCAATTTTGAATAACGATCTTTTTTAGGGTGACACAGCAGCACCTTCCAATCAATGGGATCGACAAAACGCCGTTCGACAATATTATGATTCGAATAAATATCCAAAATAGGCGAAGGCAAAATAGTCAAAAACTTCGAATTTGTGGCAAGTAATAACAAAAAATCCCATGATGCTGACATGGTACATTTTTGTGGTTGAATATTGTATTCACTGAATTTTTTCATCAATTTATGGTGAATCATAAAACTAGGTTCAAAAATGGCCAGCATCTGATCATTTAAATCTAACCATGTTAATTTTTCTTTTTCGGCAAGAGGATGCTCACGATGAAAAAAAACTGACAATTCACTTTGTTGTATTAAATGCTCATCAATAATAGAAGGATTGATATTAGTTGGATCAAGTAAAATAGCAAAATCCAGCTCATCAACCATAAACATACGACCTAATTCGTACGCTCCTTTTTCGATAATTTCGACTTCAATATTGGGGTGGTTAATAATCAAATCAGCAATAATATCAGAAAACACCGCTCCCAAAATCAATGGTGGTATTCCGATTCTCACTTTACCTTTTAATTGCCCTGCATCTTCCCGAATTGCTGTTAGCATTGAATTATATTGTAATAATAGCTGTTTAACTTGCTCATAAAAGAGTTCACCAGTTGGCGTTAAACCTTGTAAACGGCCTTTATAACGTTCAAACAAATCGACCTTTTCTGAATCCTCAAATTGTTTAATAAATTGACTCAAAGCTGGCTGAGAGATGTAAAGCCTTTTAGCCGCTAAAGACAAATTAAAATCCGCCTTCACAATTGCAACAAAATATTGAAGATGCCTGATATCCATACTTTACTATCACTTTTCAACGTTAAATAACAACATATTCTATAAGATAAACTTATAGATACTATAATAAACCAGTCTTGGACAAAGATAAATCCTTCACTTAGCATAAGTTAAATTTATTGTTTAGGCTAAAAAGGATGATATTGTATGAAAGAAGTTGTAATCGTATCTGCTGTTCGAACACCGATTGGTAGTTTTGGTGGCGCATTTAAAAATGTATCTGCTGTTGATTTAGGGGCAACCGCGCTGAAAGAAGCGATGGACAGAATCTCCCTTAACCCTAGTGAAGTTGACGAAGTCATTTTGGGCAACGTATTGCAAGCAGGACTAGGGCAAAATGTTGCAAGACAAATTGCCATCAAGGGAGGTGTGCCTGACAATGTATCGAGTTTTACCGTTAATAAAGTGTGTGGTTCCGGTTTAAAAACGGTACAACTTGCTGCTCAAGCTATCGCAAGTGGTGAGGCTGACGTCGTTATTGCTGGTGGAGCCGAAAGCATGAGCTTGTCACCGTATGTCATGCCCAATGTACGTTTTGGTCTAAAAATGGGCAATGCACAAATGGTTGATACCATGATTAACGATGGATTAACCGATGCTTTCAACCACTACCACATGGGCATCACGGCTGAAAATGTTGCCGAACAATACAATATTACACGAACCGCTCAAGATGAATTAGCTTTTGCTAGCCAACAAAAAGCTGCAACCGCACTACAAACCCAACGATTTAAAGACGAAATCGTACCAGTATCCATCCCCAACAAAAAAGGGGAACCAACCGTCATTGATACAGACGAATACCCAAAACCCAACACAACATTAGACAAACTATCTGCATTACGCCCAGTCTTTAAAAAAGATGGTACGGTTACCGCAGGTAATGCATCGGGCATTAATGATGGGGCTGCAATACTTATTTTAATGAGTCGAGAAAAAGCAGAAAAATTAGGACTTGAACCACTTGCCACCATCACCAGCTCGGCATCGGCTGGTGTTGCTCCAGATGTGATGGGCATTGGCCCAATTCCTGCTACGCAAAAGGCACTACAAAAAGCAGGATTGAATGTCGACGATATTGATTTATTCGAAGCTAACGAAGCATTTGCCGCACAAGCACTAGCCGTTTGCAATACCTTAAAATTGCCAGCCGAAAAAGTGAATGTCAACGGGGGAGCTATCGCCTTAGGGCACCCAATTGGTGCTAGTGGTGCTCGAATCTTAATTTCACTTATTTACGAAATGAAAAAACGCAATGTAAAAAATGGTTTGGCTACACTTTGCATTGGTGGTGGTCAGGGTATTGCAATGGTTGTTTCTCGATAAGGACTGGAGGCGTTATGGATAAAGTAGTAAATATTGAACAGGCACTATCTTTGATTAAAGATGATACAGCCGTGATGGTAGGGGGATTTATGGCAAACGGATCACCTGAAATGCTGATTGATTTTTTATGCCAACAAAACATCAAAGATCTAACATTAATTTGCAATGATACTGGCTTGATCGACAAAGGTGTTGGAAAAATGGTGATGCTAAAACAATTTAAAAAAATTATTGCATCTCACATTGGACTAAATAAAGAAACAGGCAGACAAATGAATACTGGTGAAACCGAAGTTGAACTTGTTCCACAAGGCACGCTAGCCGAACGTATACGATGTGCAGGCTATGGGTTAGGTGGCGTTTTAACGCCAACAGGCATAGGAACATTGGTCGAGCAAGGCAAACAAAAAATCACCGTTGATGGTAAAGATTATTTACTTGAAAAACCATTATTTGCCGACGTTGCTTTATTGTATGCAGCAAAAGCTGATCGTGCAGGCAATCTCATTTACAAAGGCTCAATGAATAACTTCAATAATGTCATGGCTAGCGCAGCCAAAACAACAATTGTTGAAGTAGGAGAAATTGTTGAAGTTGGTGAACTTGACCCGCAAGAAATAGCCACACCAGGGATTTTTGTTGACTACATTGTAAAAGGGAGAAGTTGCTAATGGACAAAGAACAATTACAAAATTATATTGCAAAACGTGTTGCTAAAGAGTTACATGATGGTGATATTGTTAATCTTGGAATTGGTTTACCGACTCGTGTTGCTAATTTTATTCCCACAGGGATTGAAATTATCTTACAATCAGAAAATGGCTTTTTAGGACTAGGTCCAACCCCATCAACAGACGAAATCGACGAAAGCATCGTCAACGCAGGGGGGCAAGTTGTCACCATTTTACCCGGTGGCAGCTTTTTTGACAGTGCCACCTCGTTTGGAATTATTCGCGGGGGGCATGTTGATGTTTCTGTACTTGGCGCACTACAAGTAGACCAATCTGGAAATATTGCTAATTATATGATTCCGGGCAAAATGGTGCCGGGTATGGGGGGCGCAATGGATTTAGTGACTGGCGCTAAAAAAGTCATTGTCGCAATGGAGCACACATCTAAAGGCACACATAAAATTCTAAAAAGTTGCACATTACCATTAACGGCGGTTAATGCGGTTGATCTCATCATTACAGAAATGGGCGTCATCGACGTAACACCAGAAGGACTCAAACTAATTGAAATAAACCCTGAATATTCCATTGACGACGTTATTGCTGCAACCGAAGCGCCATTAATTATTGCATTATAAATTAGTGTATTATAATTATTGCAACATCATTGCAATTCACTACCAACAAAACCATTCATCACAGTGAGTGGTTTTGTTATTCCATAACGCAAGGTGGGCAATATTTTTATAAAAAACAGCTAGAAAAAAACTTGAATAAAATCAATACCTTTTCTGACCGATTTTTAGCGGAAAATCGAGCCTTTTTGGTTTTGGTGAATAGAATAAATTAAGTGTGCAGGTTTCGGACGTTTTGACCTTTGGTGAACAAAATAGCTACAGTGACCACGTCCGAGCAAAGGGAATTCCCTTTGCAATCCCACGCTTTGGCTGCAGAATGTGGCCTGCGGCTGCCCTCCGCAATTACTCGTATCATCCTGATACTCGCCTCTTCGAGGCCACCTTCGCTATGCTAAGGTGTTCAAATTTGTTCCAGACAAATTTGTCGCTCGGTCTTAACGCACCGTTTGTGGACGCGCTCCCGGCGCACCACAAACTCGCCAAACATCCCTGTTTGGCGTGCTAACCT
>NZ_WTFC01000073.1:0-598 GCF_009795795.1 Gilliamella sp. Pas-s95
GATACCGATATATCCCCTGTAGCAGTAACACCATTTATACCCTGTCCATCTCCATCATCATCTCCCCAATAATTATACCTAGTGACTAAATCACTTAAACTCACTGAATTCACTGATGATGGAATTACCATATCTATATCTCCCAAAGTACTTCCTGCATAAGGTAAAAGTATTGGATTTGTTGAGCTTGATGGATTGGTTGATGGTGTGAACCTTGTGCCATCCCGCAACTTAATAAACAAGAAACTATCCGTTGAAGTTGTCCTTGTCCGACCACCGTCGAACGTTAAATATGGCGCACTACCCTCAATATACCTTGATGTAGACGCCGTTAATGCCATAGAGCACTGTGTATAAGGCAACAAAAACAATGGCACGAAGAACAACAATAATTTAGTTAATCTAAATAATCTAAGTAAGTTTGATAATTTAGATAGAAAAAATAAGCACCTCGACCTCGGCGATAACCCTGCCGATAAACACGGCGACCTCGCCAAGCGCGATGAGCTTGATAACTTCGGTGATGAAAATAAGAACAGTGTCTGATTTAGACTACGGTGAAATTGAAAAAGATTTAGGGCGTAGGTTTGGCAGGCCA
>NZ_WTFC01000074.1:0-579 GCF_009795795.1 Gilliamella sp. Pas-s95
ATTCTTTGTTAGATTGTCCTCTCAGGCTCCATAACCGCCCCCGCGGCCCAAGGATTAAGGAATAAGAAATAAAAGCTAAGGTGCGGTGCAAACAGCGTAACCTCTGTAGGAAACGCTGTTGCTGTTGGCGTCGCCGTAGAACGAGGAGACAGTGAACCCATTGCTACCTGATGCGTCGCCTGTCCAGTAGTAGCGGTCGACGAAGCCCGCAGCAGCGTAGTAGTCCATGCTGCCCCACTCCGCGAAAAAACCAGCACCTATGTGACGCTTGTAATGATTTGCGTCTAAACTGTTATAGTTTGAATTGGTTAAATCCCTTACCCTAGCAAGACGATAACCCAAACCACGACACCAAGATATTTGATTAGACTGAGTATCCCGTTTATTACCACGATGGACGAACCACTGCTTTAAGACAAACCCATACCTCACCTCATTACCACTACCATCCCTACCGACCAACACAACTGTCTGTGGCAAAGAGGGGGCGGTAAGTGAACTGCCCCCCAAAAGTTGGATTGTTTAAATCTACTTTTGGGAACAAAATTATGGCAAAAAAATATACATTCGATTTTAAAA
>NZ_WTFC01000075.1:0-574 GCF_009795795.1 Gilliamella sp. Pas-s95
GTGGCTACCAAGCTTGGTACCAACAGCAGTGTCAATTATACCAAAATAGAAAAAACCAAGAAAAACAATCACAGCAAACCGCTAACAATCCTAGCTCAACCCCTTTACCGCAGTCTTTGATTCAAACACAATCATCGATTTTAACTGACTCAGAGCCAATAAACGATATAGTGACCAATAATGCGAACAAACCCTTAACATTACAACATTTACTATTTTTATCGTCATGGCAACCTAATAAATATCCGCCCATGATTGATAGTGCGTTTATTCAAGAGTTAAAAAACTACTTCAGTCAATAACAGAGCACACTGTGCCCGATGGGGCTATTGCTCAGGTTTTAGTGTTTAAATCGGGTGATAGAAAAAGGGCTACAAATAAGGTCAGCACCTTTCACGGGAAAAGTCAGGAAAAGTTACAAACGGCTTTTTACGTTATTTAAGGGCGAATGCGGCAACGCAGTAAGCTGGTAGTATTAAGATTAAGGTGCAAAAACGAGCAACATGAACAACTACGCTGATGCGGGCTTCGTCAACAACAACTACTGGACGAGCGACGCAACAGGTAGCAATGG
>NZ_WTFC01000131.1:0-252 GCF_009795795.1 Gilliamella sp. Pas-s95
ATAGTGAATTAAAAGCGCTTATTATCAAGATTTATGAAGATAACTTTAGTCGCTATGGTTATCGACGAATTACGGCTGAATTACATAATCAGAATGTCATTGTGAATCATAAAAAGGTGCTACGTTTAATGAAAGAAATGGGATTAAAATCCTTGATAAGAGGAAAAAAATATCGTTCTTATAAAGGTCGTCTTGGTGCTGTACCCAATCTATTAAACCGTGATTTTAAGGCGACTAAACCTGGTCAGAAAT
>NZ_WTFC01000132.1:0-252 GCF_009795795.1 Gilliamella sp. Pas-s95
TCTGTTGTCGGCACATTCTGACGCCGGAATAAGACAGACAACATAGCCATCGTTTTTGGGATGGGTTATTGTGTTTTTATAAGGCGGTTTTTGTTAAAAAACAGCCAGAAAAAACTTCAATAAAATCAATGCCTTTTCTGACCGATTTTTAGCGGAAAATCAAGCCTTTTTTGTTTTGGTGAATAGAATAAATTAAGTGCGCAGGTTTCGGACGTTTTGACCTTTGGTGAATAAAATAGCCACAGTGACCAC
>NZ_WTFC01000076.1:0-571 GCF_009795795.1 Gilliamella sp. Pas-s95
ATAATTCCTCCATCAGTGACTTCAGTGAGTCTAGATGATTTAGTGCATCGCTATTATTTTTGGAATGATGATGATGGGGATGGTGTAGGGGCTGATGGTGTAACGGCAACGGGAAGCTTATCGGTGAGTTTTACTGATAAGAATGGAAATACAGTAAGCCGTAACGATAGATTAGACATCTGTAGAGCGCCTTATAAAGTTAAATTAAGTAGCACAGATGGTAGTTTAATTACACAATATGGTGTTCCTAATAGTAGTAATTTCGGGGGTAATTCGGTGGAGTATTATATCAATCCGAATTCAACTGTAGCTATGATTTGTTACGCAAGGCCAAATCTTGCTCAAAATTCAGGTGCCCCAGCAGATATATGGAATCCTGATAAAGGCTTTTTAGTTCAGTCAACAAATCCGTCATCTTACGGTCTTAATTTTCCTACTACAGGTTCAGATGGTTTGTATTTTGATTTAGATATAGGTGGTGTGGATGGAAGTCAGTTGAGGTGGTCTTCTGTTTCTCGCGGTGGAATAACGGCTACAGTGAATTGGACAAGGCCACGCTCTGATACATTCA
>NZ_WTFC01000009.1:0-79649 GCF_009795795.1 Gilliamella sp. Pas-s95
GCGAGACTTGAACTCGCACGGCCAAAAAGGCCGAGGGATTTTAAATCCCTTGTGTCTACCGATTTCACCACCCGGGCTCAAAACTTACTACCAAAAGGTAATTGCGTTTTGAATGCTGTGCATTTTACCCATCTTAAATTTGTCGTCAACAAAAAAATTTAAATTATTATCTAACTGCTCAATGTTTGTCACATTTTGTGGGTTTATTCATCTATTCCGCTTAATAGCTAAAAATTCTGATGTGCTGATTAGCAATATTATTAGCGTTTAAAAAAATTAAATACGAATTAAACACTAAAAGATGAACCACAACCACACGTTGTTGTTGCGTTAGGATTATCAACCACAAAGCGAGAACCTTGTAGGCCTTCTACATAATCGATTGTGCCACCGACGAGATATTGTAAGCTCATTGGATCGATAACTAGCGATACGCCATTTTTTTCGATAGCGAGATCATCTTCATTTACTTTTTCATCGAAAGTAAACCCGTACTGAAATCCACTACAACCACCACCGGTAATGTAAACTCTTAGTTTAAGGTTTGGGTTTTCTTCTTCTGTTACTAATGATTTTACTTTATTGGCTGCTGCATCAGTAAAGTTGATTGGTAAAGCATCGCTCATATTCTTCTCCTAATATATTGATCTTAGCATTATATACCCTTGCTAAATGAAAATACAAAATAGAAAAATTCTATTAAATAAATTTCGAATAGTTGGCTTGAATTTATTTTGATTTTATGAATAAATACAATAAAATTTTATAGAGAGAGCATCTCAATTATGCGAAATACATTTAAATCAGAAAAGCTTTATCATCAGGCCTTATCCGTTATGCCTGGCGGTGTTAATTCACCAGTCCGCGCATTTAACGGTGTGGGTGGCACGCCTTTATTTATTGAGCGCGCAAACGGTGCATATATTTATGATGTGGATAATAAAGCTTATATTGATTATGTCGGTTCTTGGGGGCCGATGATCCTTGGGCATAACGATCCCGATGTTGCCAATGCGGTAATTAATGCGGTGCGTAATGGTTTAAGTTATGGAGCACCAACCGAAATTGAAACCAAAGTTGCCAATTTAGTGACACAATTAATGCCTTCTATTGAAATGGTGAGAATGGTAAATTCGGGAACCGAGGCTACTATGAGCGCCATTCGTGTTGCTCGTGGTTTTACAGGGCGCGATAAGATTATTAAATTTGAGGGTTGCTATCACGGACATGCCGACTATTTGTTAGTTAAAGCAGGATCTGGTGCGCTTACGTTTGGTCACCCAACTTCTCCTGGTGTACCTAACGATTTTGTTAAGCATACCTTAGTTTGTGATTATAACAATTTAGAGTCAGTCAAAAAGCAATTTGAGCAATATCCTAACGATATTGCTGCCATTATTATTGAACCTGTTGCCGGCAATATGAACTGTGTACCTGCCCAAAAAGAGTTTTTGCAAGGATTGCGTGAACTTTGTAATCAGTATGGTGCTTTATTGATTATTGATGAAGTGATGACGGGGTTTAGAGTCGCGCTTGGTGGTGCTCAAGATTATTATGATGTAGTGCCCGATTTGACTTGTTTAGGAAAAATTATTGGTGGCGGTATGCCTGTTGGGGCATTTGGTGGTCGTGCGGATATTATGATGCAACTAGCGCCAACGGGTCCAATATACCAAGCCGGGACCCTTTCAGGTAATCCTGTTGCAATGGCAGCTGGATATGCAACGTTAACGAAGTTGATGGAAGTCGGTATATATCAGGAGCTAGAAAATAAAACTGCAGCACTTGCCGATGGTTTATTAGCAGCAGCTAAAAAGTATAATGTGCCATTAGTGGTGAATTATGCAGGGGCGATGTTTGGGGTATTTTTTACAACTGCTTCCGAAGTGACCAGTTATCAAGATGTGATGCGGTGTGATGTTGAATTATTCAAAAAATTCTATCATCATATGCTAACGGAAGGTGTTTATTTTGCACCGTCAGCTTTCGAAGCGGGATTCATGTCACTTAAACATACAGATAAAGAGATCAATCACACAATTGAGGCTGCAAGTCGTTTTTTTAGTAACTTAGCTTAAAAATATGACACTGTTTTATATATCCAAAGAGAAAATTAAACTATTAAAATAGGTAATAATCATATGGTTAATCCACTTAAAGAAGGTGAAAAAGCACCTCAGTTTTCGTTGCCAGACCAAGATGGGGAGCTAGTAAGCTTGAAGGACTTTAAAGGTCACCGTGTTTTAATTTATTTTTACCCAAAAGCAATGACCCCGGGTTGCACTGTACAAGCATGTAATTTACGCGATTGTTCTGATGAATTAAAAAAGTATAATGTTGTGATCCTTGGTATTAGTACAGACAAACCTGAAAAGCTATCTCGATTTATTGAAAAAGAGCTGTTAAATTTTACATTACTTTCTGACGAAAATCACGAAGTCGCCCAAGCATTTGGTACTTGGGGCGAAAAAGAGTTTATGGGAAAAACCTATGATGGTATTCACCGTATTAGCTTTTTAATTGGTAAAGACGGAAAAATCGAAAAAGTATTTGATGATTTTAAAACAGCTAATCATCATGAAGTGGTTTTAGATTATCTTAAAAAACACGTCAAATAATTACTTTGAATAAAAGCAGATTAGCCATTAATCTGCTTTTAATTCACCATTTGCGTTATTTAATTCGTCCTGTTTTGGCCAAGCATTTATGATTGCTTTGACTAATGTCGCTAATGGTATTGCAAAAAATATTCCCCAAAATCCCCATAAACCACCAAATACAATCACAGCTAAAATAATAACTAATGGATGCAAATTGAGTTTTTCAGAAAATAAACAAGGCACGAGTAAGTTGCCGTCTAACGCTTGTATTAGAATATAGAAAAACAATAAATAACCAAATTGAGCAGTGAATCCCCATTGAAAGAGTGCTATAAGGACAACGGGGATACTTGAAATAATAATACCCACATAAGGCACCAATACAGATAAGCCAACAATCACTGCTAATAAGAGCCCATAATCTAAGCCAAAATACCAAAAAGGAATATAAACACAAATCGTTAAAATAATAATATGTAGTACATTGCCAACAATATAATTGGATATTTGCATATCCATTTCAATAGCAACTTTATTTAGAATTGTGCGGTTTTTAGGTAAGATTTTTGAGCAATATCCCCATATTTTGGCTTTATCTTTTAATAAAAAGAACATCATAATTGGTATTAATACTGCATTAATCGCAACAGAAACTAACCCTAATAAAGAGACAATTGAAAACTGCAGTAATGAATTACCCGTTTGTACAACTTTTTCAGTAATACCTTGAAGCACCGAATCGAATAAGCCGACATCGATTAATTCGGGATAGTGTTCAGGCAATGTGGTTAAAAAATTATTAGCAAAATTTAGCATGTTTGGAATATTGGTGATCAAGCTGATACTTTGTTGCCAAATTAGCGGCAATAAGATCATAAATCCGACCAATACCACCATGATAAAAAGCAGTAAAACGATCACAACAGATAGTGTTCTTGGAATATTTTTTTTGTGTAAAAAGTTAACCGGACTATCAAGCAAATAAGAAAGCACAATAGCAATAAAAACAGGCAGAAGAATTTTATTGAAAAAATAGATTATAATAAATAAACCAATAATAACCGCCATTAACGATACAACATGCGGATCACTAAAGCGCTTTTTGTACCATTCAATAAACATTTTTAACATTAAAATTCTCCTACTTTACTGATATTTTAAGCTATAAATTTAGTTTAACTATTTTTTTAAGCCACCCAATATGCCACGGGTGATCTGTTTGCCTATTTGATTAACAACTTGTCTTGTTGCGCTTTTGGCTATTTGTTGGGTAATGCCATCATGCTGCCCACCTTTGGGACCTTTGGAGCCAAAAAGCAGCGTACTTAGAAAATTAAGCAACCCACCATTATTTTGTTTATTGATATTATCATCACTTTTTGAGGCACTATTATTGGCATCTTGGTTAGGCAGGCCATTTAATGAAAATCCATCTTTTAATATTTCATAAGCCGATTGTCGATCTAAGCTCTGCGCATATTTATTGTAAAAATGAGATTGATGCATAATAGATGATTGATTATCTGGCGACATTGCCCCCATTTTGGAATTTGGAGCAATAATATAGCCTCGTTCAACCATGTTTGGGCGACCTTTTTCATCTAAAAACGAAATAAGTGCTTCGCCAACACCGAGCTCCATGATTGCTTTTTCGGTGTCAAAGCTTGGGTTAGCACGCATGGTTTGGGCTGCTGTTTTTACAGCCTTTTGATCTTTAGGGGTAAATGCGCGTAAAGCATGCTGTACACGATTACCTAATTGCCCTAAAACCGTGTCGGGAATATCGTTTGGATTTTGCGAGGCAAAATAAATGCCTACACCTTTAGAGCGAATTAAACGCACCACTTGTTCTATTTTTTCTAATAATGCAGGCGAAATATCATTAAAAAGTAAGTGAGCTTCGTCAAAAAAGAAGACAAGTTTAGGTTTGTCAAGATCACCAACTTCTGGCAAATGTTCAAAAAGTTCTGACAATAACCATAATAAAAAAACTGAATATAATTTAGGCGAGTTATATAATTTATTGGCCGATAATATGTTAACTATGCCATGACCTTCAGAATTAACGTGAATTAAATCTTGGATATCAAGCATGGGTTCTCCAAAGAAGAATTCGGCACCTTGTTGTTCGAGTGTTAACAATCCGCGTTGGATTGCACCAATTGACGATAGCGAAATGTTTCCGTATTGTGTAGTAAATTTTTTGGCGTTATCGCCTACAAATTGAATTAATGCTCGAAGATCTTTGAAATCAATTAATAGTAAGCCGTTATCATCCGCAATTTTAAATGCCAACTGTAACACGCCTGCTTGAACGTCATTTAAATCAAGTAATCGACCAAGTAAAATCGGTCCTATATCTGATACGGTACTGCGAACAGGTATTCCTTTTTCAGCAAAGACATCCCATAGTTCAATTGGTGACGAATCTGGTTGCCAGTTATCAACCTCAATGCTAGCTAAGCGGGCTTGTAGTTTGTCAGATAATATACCCTTTTCACCTATTCCTGTTAGATCACCTTTAACATCAGCAAGAAAGACCGGCACACCTATTTTTGAAAAACCTTCGGCCATTTTTTGTAATGTAACAGTTTTGCCAGTACCCGTTGCGCCAGTAATTAAACCATGACGATTAGCTAATGCAGCTATAATAGATAAATCTTTACCTTGGCTTTTGGCAATTACAATCGATTCACTCATAAATTAACCCCTTATTAATTTTATGATAAAAATTGCATTGTTATAGGAGCAAATCTGTTATAGGAACAATTATGCTATAAAACAATTTCTCTATTAAAATGGCTTATAATATTGTATTCTGAATTAGCAATAGCTGCTATTGTTATTATTCTATCTAGCCTATATAAGGAGGCACTATGTTTCCAGAATATCGAGAAATCATTTCTAAATTAAAAAATACCGATTTACGTTTTCAAAAATTGTTTGATCAACATAATGAGCTCGATCAAAAAATTAAAAACATTGAATCTGGAATTATTGTCAACACTACCGAAACGATAGAGGCACTAAAAAAACAAAAACTTAAAATTAAAGATGAAATTTATGAAATTTTAAGAAAAGCATCTGATACTCATTTAAATTTATAATCAAGTATCACTTGTAAACATTTTAATTAATAGACTAGTTATCACTTAAAATTAACACAAATAAAAACCCCAATAACTGGGGTTTTTTATTATCTGTTAACCTAATTGTTTGTATTCACCATTTTGGTTTTAATTTCTTAATTGTTCTTGAGCTTTTTTTTGTTTTCGGCTTTTGATTAACATAATTAAATTTTTATGTGGTGTTTTCATAGATTATTTCCTTTTTTGTTATAATTATATGGTTAATAAATTAATTTTTAATAACTTTTACTATATAAATTTTAAAATTGCTAAGCGACGTTGATATCGCTTAGCATTATTGGTAATACGCTGTATTATGGTTAAATTAAAACCATTGACCGAAGCGTTTAATATAAATCCGTTTCATCAACTGAGCAACACAGCAATAACTAAATAGGGTTGCTAAAAGCCATGGGAAATATGACCAAGGTAACGGTTGTAAACCAATTAATCCACCCAGTGGAGAAAACGGAATATAAATCCCTACAGCCATAATTAACATTGTCATCACAATAACAGGAAATGCTGCGGTGCTTTGCACAAATGGAATTTTTTGTGTTCTAAGCATGTGCACCACCAATGTTTGTGACAATAACCCTTCAATAAACCAACCTGAATGAAACAGCGATTGCGCTTCAATACTGTTTGCACTAAACACAAACCACATTAGTGCATAAGTTGTGATATCAAAAATAGACGATGTTGGTCCAATCCAAATCATAAAGCGTCTAATATTTAGCGCATCCCATTTGCGTGGTTTTTGTAAAAACTCATCGTCCATTTTGTCCCATGGTAATGAGAGTTGAGAAATATCATACAGTAAGTTTTGAATAAGTAAATGTATCGCTAGCATAGGTAAAAACGGTAGAAACGCACTAGCCACTAATACTGAAAAAATATTGCCAAAATTCGAACTTGCGGTCATATTTAAGTATTTCATGATATTGCCAAAGGTTTCGCGTCCGCATATTACACCTTCTTCTAATACCATTAGACTCTTTTCAAGCAGAATAATATCGGCAGATTCTTTAGCAATATCCGTTGCAGTATCGACCGAAATTCCTACATCAGCATCGCGCAGTGCCGGTGCATCGTTTATACCATCCCCTAAAAAGCCAACGGTATGACCGTTATCTTGCAATAATCGGATAATTCGCGATTTTTGTAGTGGAGTTAATTTAGCAAAAATAGTACGTTGTTCAATTTGTGTTTTGAGCTCAGCATCATCCATTTTTTCAATTTCAGCACCAAGTAGTGGAATGCCAGGCTCTAAACCAACTTCTCGACACACTTTGATGGTGATGATTTCATTATCACCGGTTAAAACTTTAACGCCAACACCATGTTCACTCAATGCTGAAATTGCCTCGAAAGCGCTTTCTTTTGGTGGATCTAAAAAGGTTAAAAAGCCACGAATAGCAAGCGCTGTTTCGTCTTGTACTGTGTATTGTTCTTTTGTTTCGCTAGCTGGAATGTCTTTTATACCAACCGCTAATACTCTAAAACCATCTTTGTTGTAGTCATGTGCAAGTGCAATTAACGCTTGTTTGCGTTTATCGTCTAACGGTAAGTATTCGCCATTTTCATAAACATGACTAGCAATAGATAGCATTTCTTCAACTGCACCTTTACAAATCATCAAATGGTTATCACTGCCATTTTGCACAACTACCGATAAACGGCGACGTACAAAATCAAACGGTAACTCATCAATTTTTTTGTATAAACCAACACCCACCTTTTTCATATTGGTTTTTTCTTCGGTAAAACGGATGATCGCTTTATCCATTAAGTTTTTCATACCACTTTGATAATAGCTATTAAGCCAAGCGAGTTCTAAAACAGAGGAATCAACTTGCCCCTTTATATCAAGGTGATGCTCTAAAATAATTTTATCTTGCGTTAAGGTGCCTGTTTTATCGGTACATAAAATGTCCATCGCGCCAAAATTTTGAATAGCGTTAAGTCGTTTAACTACAACTTTACGTTTTGCCATACCAACGGCACCTTTGGCTAGGTTAGCACTGACGATCATTGGTAACATTTCAGGCGTTAAACCAACCGCAACGGCTAATGCAAAGAGTGCTGCATCGCCCCAATCGTTTTTTGAAAAGCCATTAATAAAAAAGACAATTGGCACCATGATTAGCATAAAGCGAATAAGCAACCAACTAACACTGTTAACACCACGATCAAATGAAGTTTCAGCACGTGATCCAACAATTGATTTTGCTAATGAGCCAAAATGCGTATCAGCACCGGTTGCAACCACGATAGCAGTTGCGGTTCCACTGACAACGTTCGTCCCCATAAAACAGATGTTATTAACATCAAGCACATTATCTTTGTTAAGATTTGATTTTTCGATATTATCGGTCGTTTTTTGCGTTACTGCACCTAAGGTGTCATACTTTTCAACAGGAATGGATTCGCCAGTAAGTACCGCTTGGCTAACAAATAAATCCCTAGATTCAATTAATCGGATATCCGCTGGGATCATGTCGCCTGCTGATAAATAAACAATATCCCCCGGAACAATTTCACTTAATGGAATTTCAATGCGCTCTGGAGTCATATCTTTATGTGCACGACGCAACACGGTTGCTGTTGTGCGAATCATTGATTTTAAGGCTTCAGCCGCTTTGTTTGATCTAAACTCCTGCCAAAAACGCAATAATCCACTAAGCGATACCATGGTTAGGATAATAATAATCCCAGTTAAATCAGTTTCTTCACCATTTTGCAAAGGCAACCAAAAATCGGTCACAAAACTGACACTAGCTAATGCTAATAATACAAATATAAATGGGTTATTAAATGCCATTAATAATTGCACTAGAATTGAGGGTACCTTCTCACGTGCGACTTCGTTTTTACCATATTGTTCAATTCTCGATTTAGCACTTTCTTGTGTTAATCCTGAAAGACTAGATTGGAATTTAGATAAAATACTATCAAGGCTGCTTTGTGCCTCATTGATAGCTTTGATATCTGCACTATTTTGTGCTTTATTTTTTGATGTAGTTTTTGTCATCTCGAGTACCTATATTCATAATTTTGGCAAAAGTATGCCTACTCATTGTTACCAAGTAACGATAAGTTATTAAATTTTATGATGAGCTAAAATTTTATTGCATAGCAAAACTAGCCCGTAAAGCTATTTTGGATAGCTAGTGCTGAGCATTAAATTTAATTAGCAAATAGAATTAATTAAGAATTTAGATACAACTCGGTGGTTCTAAATGTTTTTCTGAAAGATGTAAAACACACAACATTAAGCTTTGTGCGCATTGATGTTTAGAATTTGTGTGATAGCGTGTAAGAAAATGCATATCGTTCACCATTACCGTTTTATCAATTTCGGCTTGTGAACTGAAAAAATAGTGATTTAGACAGGTTCATTAACCGATAATGATATGTTTAAATTTGTCTCCCCGCATTTTGGGGTGACCCGATTGAGTGTCCATATTTCTCCTGTAAATTGAACTCTTCACTTTATATTTTAACTTCCCTTCACCTTCATTTTTAACTTCCATTATAGCTAAAAAAGGAAGAAAAGCTCAAAAGGCGGGCATTTTATACGCTTTTCCGAAACAGAAGTCAACCAATAAATCAAAAAAGAGGAGAACAATTATAAAAAACAGCACTTATCGCTATTTTTACCTTCATTTTAATATAGAATTGATATCTCACTTACCTAATATAGGTTACAATCACAGCACGATTAATTAGTGAGAATACTTTAAATGGAAATTTCGGAATTACTCCATGATAATTGGTTCAATTTGATCATTATTTTTGTGCTTTCCTTTATCGCATTTATGTATAAAAAACGCCCTCAAAATGATGGTTTTGACAATATTATTAAATATACCGATATTTTGGAAAAGACACCTCACCCTCAATATAAAACAGAATTTTTAAATAATATTAAAAAGAAACTTATATGGAACAAGGTTTGCTTTTATAAAGCAGGGGGTATAAACAAAGAACGTATCGCTATTTCGCTAATTAACGCTGACGTTCATAACATTATCGAACTGACTCAGTTAGATTCATTAACACACTATTTTAGTATCACAAAAAATCACATAA
The DNA here is from genome assembly GCF_009795795.1 of Gilliamella sp. Pas-s95. Lineage (NCBI taxonomy): Bacteria > Pseudomonadati > Pseudomonadota > Gammaproteobacteria > Orbales > Orbaceae > Gilliamella > Gilliamella sp. Pas-s95. The sequence continues at coordinate 9,824 of NZ_WTFC01000009.1, forward strand.
TACCACTTAAACCTTATTTAATTAAAGAGGTTATACTTAGTAGTACGGCATTTATGTTTGCCTTTGTTATGTTGCTTTCTAATATAGTAACAATCTTTAGCTCTTCTTTGATAATTAATGTTATTGTTGCTATTTTAACTATTTTTATCATTATCATCGCACTGTTTCGCTTTGCACTAACCCCAATAAAACGATTCAAAACATATCTTTTAATCGTAAAAGACAAAGCCTTTTTACAAAGAGCAAATAACGAATTAGCCAAAATAATAAAAGATAAAAATAACATTAACGCCGCAATGCTAGACGAAATAACGGAACCAGAAAAATAGCCCAACGGCAACTTAATAACATTATCAATTGGCGCTAATATAACGTATTAATCGACAAAATGAATGTGATAATAATAATTATCTCATCCTATTTTTATATAGCACCTAGGCTCGAATATTCAACCTTGCATTTTTTAACTGATTAACAAGATCCAACAGCGAAGAATTAAGTTGATGCATAAATTGCTGGTATGAAAATGCTTTCTTACTAATTTCGTCTAATTGTAATTCCCAATGCGCTGTCATGTCAGGCATCGACATGACATCGGGGAGAGATAAAATAAGATTTTTACCCACATCAGTTGCGCGAATTGCCTTGCCTTGGCGAGTTAAAAACTGGCGTTTAAATAGCAATTCAATAATGCCCGCTCTGGTTGCTTCGGTGCCTAGTCCATCAGTTTCGCGCAATATTTTTTTGATTTCGGGATCTTTAACAAATCGAGCAATTCCCGTCATTGCAGACAATAATGTTGCATCGGTAAATGGTCTTGGCGGTTGAGTTTCTTTACTAACCAGCTCGGTATCAATACATTGCACGGTTTCGCCTTTTTTTACTAATCGAGTTAATAGACCATTACTTTCATTACCATCTGTATCGGCTTCAACTTGATTATTTTTACTTTTAAACAAAACCTTCCAACCTTCGTCAAGCATTTGGTTAGCTTTAGAAACAAATTTACCGCCTTGAATATCAACATCAATTTGCAATTCAGCATATTTATAAGTTGGGTAAAATTGAGCTAAATATTGCGTTGCCACAACTTGATACACTGCTTTTTCGTTATCAGTTAACTTTTCCATTCTAGCTTTGCGCAACGTTGGAATAATGGCGTGGTGTGCTTCAACTTTTTTATCATTCCAAGCCTTGGAACGTAATGCAAAATCAGCATCACCAATAGCGGTTTGTAGTTCAGGGCAATTATTTTCAATGGCAGACTTTACGCCTGTAATTTGTTTTAAATGCTCTTCAGGTAAAAATCGACAATCCGACCTTGGATAGGTAATTAATTTGTGTTTTTCATATAACGATTGGCAAATATCGAGTACTTCTTGAGCACTCAATCCATTTTTTTTGGCCATTTCAATTTGCAATGTAGATAAATTAAATGGCATTGGTGGCGCCAGTTCTTTCTTTTTATTACTGACTTTGTCAATTGTTCCAGATTGATTATTAATACGCTGGCAAACATTTTCAGCTAATTTTTTAACTAATACGCGCCCTTCTTCATCCTGATAAGGCGAGCAAGCTTCGCTGGGTTGCCATTTCGCTTTAAATGTTTCATTATCTTTGGTTTGTAACACGGCAAATACTTCATAAAACGGTTTGGGTACAAATTGTGCTATCTCTAAATCTCGCCTAACGACTAACCCTAAAATAGGCGTTTGTACTCGCCCTATTGATAACACGCCGCGATAACCATTTTTTTGCCCAACAATAGTACAAAGCCGGCTCATATTAATGCCATAAAGCCAATCTGCTCGAGCTCTTGCTAATGCAGAAGTGGATAAAGGGATAAAATCTTGATTACTACGCAACTGTTGTAATGACTTTTCAACAGCGCTAGCATTTAAATCACTAATCAAACATCGTTGTATTGCTTTACGTTTATCTGGCGGTAGTTGACAATAATTTAAGACTTCATCAACTAATAACTGCCCTTCTCTGTCTGGATCACCTGCGTGTACAATTTGATCGGCGGATTTAATCAGATCCACCAGAATATTAAATTGCTTTTTGGTATTGTCTTTTGGCATCAATATCCATTGTTCGGGCACGATAGGTAAATCGTTAATCGCCCATTTTTTATAACGAGGATCATAGATTTCTGGAGTGGCTTGCTCTAATAGATGCCCAATACACCAGCTCACAACATCGCCATTACTTGCTTTAATAAAGCCATTACCCTTTTGATGAGGTTTAGGTAAGACATCAGCAATAGCCCGAGCTAAACTAGGTTTTTCGGCGATAAATAAACGATAGGACTGATTAGATTGCATGAGAATGATTGTTCATTAAAAATTCCAAAAGGTATAAGCTATTATTCATCTTTCTAAAAATATGAATCTAATTACCACCACTTTTTATATTTAAGCCAAATGACTGAAACAATACAAATGACAACAAGCAATAATATTAATCCAATAAAAGACCACCCTTCCCCACTAAAAGGAATACCGGCTAAATTGACCCCCAGTAAACTGGTTAAAAAAGTAATCGGCGTAAAAATAATAGTGAATAGTGACATTAAGTAAATTCGTTTATTGGTCGATTCAGCCAAGAAGCTGTTGATCTGCTCCATGATTGAGGCTATTCGTAATAAACAGCTATCAATATCAGAGACATAATGGTTTTGTTGATAAGAAATATCGTGTAATCGCTGACGATCGTTATCATCAATCCATGATATCCGTTCAGTTGAAATCTTCACAAAAATATCACGTTGTGGTGATAACAATCGGCGTAATACGATCAACTGTTTACGAACACGGCCTATTTCTTTATAAGAAAAGATACGTTGATTTAACACAGCATCTTCTAACTTAATGATTTTATTATGAACACTATCAAAAGACAGATTAACTTGATCACTAATTAAATCAGACATTTGAATCAACCAATCAGCCACATCAACCGGTCCAATGCCTTGTTCTAAATGATCTTTTAATTCCGCAATAGCCGCAATTTCTTGATGTCGAGTTGAAATGATCATGTTATCGGTAATAAAAAAACGAAAAGTAACAATAGGATCGGGAAGTTCATTAGGAATAAAGTTAACACCTTTTAACACGACTAACACCCCTGATTCAAAACGAATTTCTTTGGATATTTGGTTTGGTTTTACTAACTCATTTTTAATCAAATCAGGCACAAGATTTGTGGTATTTATCCAGTTGATGGTTTCTTGTTTAGCAAAATCTAAATGAATCCAAAATGGTTGCGAAACTGAAGGAGTGCTCTGTTCATTAAGCGGTATTGCTCTGCCTTTACCATCTAGCTGACAGCAGAAAGCCGGTTGAGCCTCTAGAAGATGTGAAACAGAAATAGAATTTACACTATTTTGATTAGTCATTATCGATCCCATTTGTTGTTTTTGCAAATTATATACTGAATCTATCTTAAAATGGAGTCACCAATTAGTGTTTATTTATTTTTCTTAAGGCATTAAATAGACTTGAGGGACACAAGAATTATCAGGGTGATGATAAATACCCAACTCAACCCCATACCAGCGATGGATATTATCCGATGTCAAAACGTCTTTAGGTGTGCCTTGTTCAACAATTTTACCCTGATTAATTAATAAGATTTTATCAGCATATAATGCCGCTAAATTGAGATCATGCAAGACACAACATACCGCCAATTTCTGCTTATGAGCAAGTTGTTTTAATAATCTTAAGGTCTGTTGTTGGTGATATAAATCAAGCGCTGAGGTTGGTTCATCTAAAAAAAGTAATTTTTCAGTCGGTTTGGGTTGCCATAATTGAGCTAAAACTCTAGCTAACTGCACACGCTGCTGCTCCCCACCCGATAAGCTACGGTAATCACGCTCAGCCAACTTTAAACAATCCGTTTGCGACATCGTTTCTTGCATGGCTTGGTTAAAATCAGCTTTACCATAAGGTGAACGGCCCATAGCAACCACTTCTTTTACTTTAAATGGAAACGTTAACTGGCTTTGTTGCAACATCACCGTTCTGACTTGAGACAACTGTTTTTCTGACCATTGTGATAGTGGTTTATTAAGTAAATAACATTCTCCAGATGATGGTTTTTGATAACCAGTTAACAAGCGCAAGAGTGTTGATTTACCGGCACCATTTGGCCCAATAATAATCATAATTTCACCGGCATTTATCGTTAAAGACACGTCATTAATTAAAGTGCGGCTTGCATAACTTAAAATCAAATGTTCAGCAATTAACATAGTCGATTCCATCTATTATTTATGTTTTAAAATTAGCCACAGAAAATAAGGACCACCAATTAAACTCGTAAAAAGTCCAACAGGAATTTCGGTAGGCGCAACTAATGTCCTTGCAAATGTATCAGCAAGCAATAATAAACAAGATCCACCTAATGCTGATGCAGGTAATAGCCAACGATGATTCGCACCCACTTTTAATCGAATCATATGGGGAACAACTAACCCAACAAAAGCGATTATGCCACTAACTGCGACCGATGTTCCTATTAACACCGCACAAAGCAATAATAAATAGCGTTTTATTCGCTGGACATTGATGCCTAAATAATGTGCATCTTCATCACCAAGTTGAAGAATATTAAGATGATGAGAAAGCTTAAAAACAGCAAACAGAGCGGGAGCAATAAATGACACTGCAACAAAAACCAGATCCCACGAGCCTTTACCCAAATTGCCCATCGACCATAATGAAATTTGTCGTAATTGGACTTCATCGCCTATATAGCTTAGACATCCCATTATTGCGCCAATAATGGCATTAATGGCAACACCCAATAAAACCATTTTAGCCAAGTTACATTGCGAGTTTAAGCTATAAATATAAATCAATAAGCAAATCAACAAACTACCTACAAAAGCGGCCACCATTTTACCGTAAAGCATCATAATAGGAGGAAAGATTGCAGGAAACAAAATAGATAATCCAACCATTAACGCCGCCCCACTACTGATACCTAATAAGCCAGAATCGGCTAATGGGTTTCTAAACAAGCCTTGCATCACTGCGCCGGAACTAGCTAATGCCATACCAACAACAACCGCTAATATAATTCTTGGCATGCGAATATTGAGCCAAATATTCCACAATGGATCATCTAATGGCATGTTCATTAAATGCGCGATAGACAAGTTTAAAGCACCACAATTAGCAGAAAGCAGAACAAGCGCTAAAAGGAGACCGGTTAATCCCCATAACAATGAACGATGGCTATTGGAATAATGACGATTATTTTGCACCGGCTAACCTCTTTTTTGTTGATTTTTTCATGTCATTTAATCAATAAGTGACTTTTAAGCTAGGGTCAACCACACTATAAGCGCGATGATCAAACTGATTAGCAGCAATTTCATCAACAATAATTTTTGCTAAATCAATACGATAAACAAAACCATGAACTTCTTGCTGATAATAACACTCGGCATGTTGTGTCATTTCACCATCACGCAGTCCACCTGGTCTTAAGATAACAAAATTTAACGTGCTAGTTTGCAACCAAAGTTCAGCTAATGACTTTTCTCGTACGGCATAACCAAAAGCTTGTTTAGCTTTAGTCGATAGCGTAGGCCATGAATCGCCACAGCCGAGTGAAGTTACCAAAATCATCTGCTTAATACTGGTTTGCTCAGCGCAATCAATAATTACTCGTTGAGCCTTATAATTTCCTGTTTCTCCCCCTAAGGTTGTCACAATCGTAGCATCCAATCCAGCTACCTCGCATAAAGATTTCACAAGCAAAGCATTAGTTGCGTCACCAACATAAGTTTCAATGCCTTGATTTGCTAATTGTTTAGCAAACTCATTATCACGAACCAGAACAATGTAACGCCAATTCGGATAAGTTTGCTTTGCTAGCTGCAAAACTTGATAGCCCGTTCCAAGTTTAGGACTTACACCAAAAATCAATAATGTTTTCATAATATTAATATCTTAAAATTAATTGATTTTTTTAGCTAATGCTCTAAATTTTTCTAACTGGTCTGCTTTTAGTTGATGTTTTTCATCACGACCAACAAAGATTTTGAACATCGCTTGCCCCATATGATTAAGAAATATCATTGATGCGGTAGACATCTTCATAAAGTTACGTTCAATAAAAGCAATGTACTGACAATGTTCTGCTTTGATATGACCACTTAGGCCTTTTTGATGACGTAAATTAAAGTATTTTTGGCTATGCGAGCCTGAAGGCAATTCACCCGAAATTTCAGCAATCACATCACCGGTATGAATTAAAAACAGCACCTCTCCCCAAGTTGTCACTTCATCCCAAATTGCATCAAAATGGCTACCATCAACAATTTTTGCACCGGGTAAAGCTTGAATTACTTGCGTCAATGTAACATGATGATCTTGAGCAATTTTTTCTAATAATTCTTCTGGATTGGTTTGCATATAAGCAGCTAAATTTGCTAAATGAGACTGTTTTTCTACCATAATAAGATCCTTTAGTTACGAAATGTTATGTGGGTGTTTTGCTTTTTTAATAACGGAATGAGGCATTGCTGGTTTACCATTGTTCGATAGTCCTGCTTGCGCTCTTTTTTGTTGTAATTCAATATATTCTGGATTATTGAGTTGTAACAGTAATTTCTGCAAAGCTTGTAGCATGTTGCTTGACCAAAAACGCCCCGATAAGGTTAAAAACATGCAATGATCTTTATTTTTTAAAAGTCCTACTTGATGCCATTGAGCAATTAGAGGCTCAAATAATTGATAGTGTGGCGTTAATTTTGTTAAATCAACTCGCCCCTTTTCAATACCTGCTTGTAATTGATATAACCATTCACCTACCAATGGTTTGCCGGTTAACGTCATTATTGGTTTCTTTCCTTGATCAAGCTGGGCATAATATTGGTTTAAATCGCGATGGAGCATAAAGGATTGACCACCTAAACGCCCACCAGCACAAGATCCAAAAGCAAAAAAATTCGAACCTTGTTTAATTAAAAAATTATATAAATTTCGTTCACGGCTGGTTTTTGCCCAATGAGAATTGGTTAAATGAACCCAACCTTGCTTAGCAAGGAACTCGGCACCTTGATGATAAAAATCACATTTATCTATTACTGATGGTATCTCAATACGCTTATTTTCAATACTTTTAGCCAGTGGCGTGGTTGACAATAAATTGAGCGAATAAAGATCAACGCCATCTAAAGGTAAATTGTTGGCAATGTCTAAATCTCGTTGCCACGTTTGAGCGGTTTGATTAGGTAAACCAAACATTAAATCACATACCAATGCAACACTATCACGCAATGCAATACGCTCAAAACGGTTAATAATCTGCGCTTCAGTCGATTCACGACCTAATTTTTGCCTAATTGCAGTATTAAACGTTTGCACTCCGATCGAAAAGCGATTTGCCCCCGCGTCAATATAACTATCAACACGTTCATCATCAAAATCAGAGATGCGACCTTCGATTGTAATTTCACAATCGGGGGCTAAAGGTGCATGCTGTTTAAAATAACGAATAACGCGCGCTAATTGCCCTGCGGCTAAAGCAGAAGGCGTACCACCACCAAAATAAATGGCATGAATAGGCGCTGATTGCATCGCTTTATTGTGAATTTCGAGCGATATTTCTTTTAATAAATAATCGATATATGTTTCAGTATTAAATTTTCTTAATGGATTTTGATAAAAACCACAAAACTGGCAATGAATATCACAAAAAGGAATATGGATATAAATTAACCGTTTTTTGCCAGTTAAAGCGGTATTTTGGATAATTTGCCACTGAGGTGCAACATCTTGCGGCGATAAAGGCAAACTGACTTGCAAAGGCATCACTGCCCAACGATTTTTGAAAGGTAAAGTCGCATTCTCTGCATAAAACGGACTAACATCTAATGATTTCATAACAACAATTCTTGAACAAATAATCTTCATAAATTAAATAATAATTATTATCATTTAGCAATATTTTTTATTTATTTTTTTTATAACAATTTGATATTTTTATGTATATTTTTATGTGGATATCTGTAACAAAGTTTTTAGGCACAAATTTGGCGATGTTTTAATCTATAAAAAAATAGCCTAATAGATTAAATTTACTACTAATTAAAATTCTCAAAACATCATGCAATCCTATTGAAATTTTTATCGTTGCAAAAATAAATATCGCCACCTTATTGATAATGGTTATCATTTTCATTATAGTATTTCGATTAAAAAATAACTAATCAACAGGAAATAAACGATGAAGAAAAATTTTTTCGCAAAATTAGGACTATTTTTATTCATTTTCGGCTTTAACAGCTTTATTAATTTAAGCTTTGCGAATGAAAGAATTGTTATTGCTGGAGGCTCTTTAACTGAGATCGTTTTTGCCCTTGGAGCAGGCGATCAGGTTGTTGGTGTAGACAAAACAAGTAGTTATCCTAGTAAAGCCAAACAGCTTCCCCAAATTGGTTATTGGAAATTGTTAAATATTGAAGGTATCTTATCGCTTAAACCCTCGCTATTTATTACATTAAGTGATGCTGAGCCTGATAACATCATAAGCCAAGTCACTCAAGCTAAAGTTGATGTTTTATCGTTACAACGAGTACCAGGAACGACCGAATTACTTTATGCTAATATTGAGAAAATTGCCGACAAATTAAATAAACAACCACAAGGGCAACAGTTAATCAACAAAATAAAAACCAACCTAACAAAAATTCAAGAAAAAATCAGCAATCACCCTAATAAGCCCAAAGTCCTTTTTTTAATGAGCATGGGTGGAACGAATTCGGTCGCAGGTAAAAACACCACTGCTGATGCCCTCATTACTATCGCAGGCGGGGAAAATCTTGCCAAACATACAAGCTACAAAACCTATACAGCGGAATCCCTAATTGCCATGAATCCTGAAATTATTGTATTAAACAACCACTCAATTGAACAATTAGGTGGAATGGAAAAATTAAATACTATTGCAGGAATAACAGAAACATCGGCCTATAAAAATCACCGCATTATTGCCATTGACGATAGCTATCTTTTTGGTATTGGACCAAGAGTTGACGAAGTTGCCCAAATACTTTATCAACATTTTTATCCTCAATAACATTAGATAACTAATTGGTAACATAATAATTATATTTAATTTATAACAATTTTAAGCGAAGCAATTGAAGCGTATTATTTAATTTATTATGTTTGAAAGGAATAAAATGCTTAACTTTACTCATTTTAAAAAAACTAGCACATTGGCTTTAAGCTTGTCCTTTATCATGCCCGCAATCGCAGCAGAAAATAATGATAAAGAAAAGTACAATGACGTCATGACAGTCACTGCACACGAGGCAACAAAAAAACCCGGTACTAATACCGAAATTTCTGAACAAGAAATCAGACGCGATGGCGGAACCAATTTTGGCACACTTATGCGCTATCAACCACTTATTTCAGCGCCGGGGAACATTTCAGGATCTGGTAGTGGTAAAAGTAGTTGGGATCGCGGTGGATTTACTGGCTATAATATTCGCGGTTTAGATGCCAACCGAGTTTCCATCGATATTGACGGCATGCCCTTACCCATCGCACAAGGACGCGTCAACTCAGTAGGTCGAGCTGGATTTGGTACTTACGGCATTGGGCGTGATTATATTGATACCTATATGTATAACAAAGTCGATATCCAATCAGGTGCAACATCCGTTAGTAATGCTAACAATGCATTAGGAGGATCGGTATCATTCCAAACCAAAACTGCAAGTTACTACCTATACCCTGGTAAAACAAGCTACTTTGGCTTCCAAAACAATTATGACAGTACCGATAGAAGTTATCATCAAGGATTAACCATAGCAGGTGGCGATGATTACCTTAATGGTATTCTTGTATTAAGTCGTCGTGATGGTCAGCAAGGTCGCAATCATGGTGATTCAATCAACAATTACCCAGAAAATTGGCATTCAAATTCAATATTGGCTGGATTCGGATGGCAAATGAATGATGAACATTTACTTAATACCACTGCTGATTACAACGGCAAAACCAAAAATTCACATTACGACACATGGGATAAGTATGGTAAAAAAATCGAATCCTTTGATCACCAAAGAAGCAAAAATAACCGTTTTAATCTAGCCATCAAAGATCAATGGAAACCAACCAACATTAACTGGATTGATAGCTTAACCACCCAACTCAATTATCAACAAACTCACGTTTACGATAATACAGACTTAAAACACACCTCTAGAGGCAATTTCAACACACAAACACACTACAACACCAAGGCTTATAACTTTATTACAACCCTATTAAAAAATTATGAAAATCAAAAAATCAGTGCAGGTTTAAATGCAAAATGGAGCAAAGATGAATCGCCATTTTATACATCGGCAAAATCACAATATGGAAGAATCTTTCCAGATGGTGATTACACCAAGCCTCAAGCTGATAGCCGCAGTTATCAATTAGGTGGATTTGTTGAAGATCGTATTAGTTTTAACGTCAATAACAGCAATAACTTCTATTTGGTCCCTGGAGCAAGAGCGATATACCAAAACACCAAACCGCGTCATCTTGAAAACATGAGCGTAACAAACATAAACTCAAGTCAACTTGGCAAACAGTACAACGGCAATAGTGATTTTAAAATATTACCATCCATGTCATTAATGTATGACATCACCCCAAATATGACCACTTACTTACAATACAAACGTGGCGTACAAATGCCAAATCAAAACCAATTATATGGTTCATATTTAGCGCATAGCCAAATGTATGTATTAGTGGGTGATTCTAATCTAAAAACCGAAACCAGTGATAATTTTGAATTAGGATTAAAAGGACAACCAACAGCAGGCATTACATTATCAACAGCAGCTTTTTATAATAAATACAAAAACTTCATTGCTTATTCTCGTTACAAAAAGAATTTTGTCGGAGCCGGTAACCGTATCGTTTATCAATCGGAAAACCGAGATAAAGCCTACATTTACGGTGCCGAACTAAGCAGTGAATTTAATATAGGCACATGGTTTGAATCTATAAACGGTTTAAGCGCAAGACTTGCTATCGGCTATAACCAAGGCAAATCAAAATCTAGCTATCTAGGCGACAAATACATAGAAATGGACACCATTTCCCCATTAAAAAGCATCATTGGTCTAGCATGGGATGACCCTAACAAATACTATGGTTTCGCATTGACCACAACCTTCCAAAAAGGCAAAAAAACAGACGGCACAACGCGTGAAACCTACAACAATGACGGTAAACCAATCAAAGATTCAACCGATGACTATTTTAGAATTGCAGGACATGGAATTGTTGATTTAACAGGTTATATCAATATCACTAAAAACGTAAAATTAAGCGGTGGTATTTATAATCTGACCGACCAAAAATACTGGGATTACCTAAGTAATAATAAACTATACAAAACATCAAATTACAAATATCTAGAAATGTTTACCGCACCGGGTAGGACATTCCAATTAGGTATGGATATTGATTTTTAATTGTAAATCAAAAATGATGTGTTGTTTTGGATCAACCCGTTTAGACGGGTTGTTTTTTTTCACGTTTTCTTTGGTAAAATCAATAAAATTAACAACCACTCTCTTTAGCAGTTAAATGGCTATTGCCTAGAGTAAGTTATTGTTGATTTTGCGGACTTGTTGGTCATCAGCGTCCTACCGTATTTATGTAAGTAATTGATTTGTTTAAAAACAACAAAACAAAAAACTTCAATAAAATCAATACCTTTTCTGACCGATTTTTAATTAGTTATTGCTAATAACGATGTATGTGCAATTATTTTTTATAGTTTTATCCAAAAAACGATTGAATATACATAACTAATGACAATAAACATAATAGAAAAAATACCTAAACCATAAGAAAACTTATTCTTACTTGATTTTACAAGTATAATTCCTACAATCAATAAGGAAAGATAAAAATACCAGAAATGCATTGGTGCATAAACAAAGATAACTCTAAGCAAAAAATAAAATATGTTAACTAAGTCCCATTCGTACATTTAATTTATCATCCATTAATATTTTTTATTCATTAAATATTCTCTTTTCATTATTACTATCAGCAACTATTTTTAGTTTGTGCTATATATTCATAATGTAAAAAAATATCGTGCTGTTTTTTTCCTATAAAAGATTGGAAACGATTATTTTTCTGGTAACGGCATAACCGCTGTTTCTTTATATTCTTTTGTCTTTTTATCCCACTCTTGTAATTTGAATATACAAAAGAATTTCTTTTTATCCTCTGTTGGCTTAGCGCCGATAGATAGCAAGTAATCGGTATCTTTTTTCGGTATAAATACTATTTTTTTGTTATTCCATTTACATGTAACCAATTCAGTGTAACCACGATGGAACCATCCCGGTTCTTGTTTTTTATATCTATAAACAGCCACATTAAAAATAAACGGCTTATCTGGCACTATATTAAGCTGATTTATTGGTTTTGCATTTTCATCCGAAACCTGTACGCCATGAATGTCGGTAACAATAGGCGCATAAGTTTCATCACCAAATCGATAAGCCATGAAATATCCTAATTTACGTGTATTTGTTTCGTCATATACACGTAATCTGCTTGCAGTAAAATCATCTGAGCCCACTTGTACTACAGTAATCCTAGCCTTAGGTTGTTTACCTTTTGGCTCAACATCTGAATAAAAACGAGCTTTTGCTAAATATTCTTCTTGCTTTTTTTTTGCGCTATCAGCTTGTTTTGTTGCGATATCTTGTGCACAAGATGTGATCAATAGTGAAAAGATAATAAAAGTGGATAATTTGAATAATTTATACATTATTTTCTCTCATTATTTTTATAGTGAATTCAAAGGATAATATATATTTCAATTTAAAGAAAGAATTTTAGTTTTTATTAAGTTGATTTGATTAACGTTAATTTTATCCTCAGCAAAACTCTAATTTGTGAACTATGGCTTAGAATTGCCTTAAGGTAATATCTTTGATAACTCATGACCTTAAAACTAAATATTTATCAACCATTTTGTTAACTCTAAAAGCCTTAATTTGGGTCTGATGATTTTGACAAATTGATTTATTTCTAACTTTTTAATTATTTTTGTAAGTTAGACGCAATCTGAAATAAATCACATTATTGGTCACTGTTCCAATAAAAATAGAATGTTTATTTAACTTACAAAAAATATTAAATATATTATAGACAAACCCTCTTAAAGGGTTTGTCTATAACTGTTATTTCATTCTGGTGCAATTTGCCTCTTCTTTAATTTTATTATTCGATGAACTATATTCGATATCTTTAGTTATTGTTTCTCGCACATAAGTCAAAATAAATTTATCATTGCTTTCTTTTTGTAATGATCGTGTCTTTTTGCTAAAAAAGTAATCCGTTTCTTCTTGTTTTGTTTTATTATCATAAGTTTCTACAAGGCTTTCTTTGTCCCAATGTCCTGTTTTTAGATTTTTAGAATATAAAGAATTATTCTCATATTTAAATGACATTAACACATATTCATCATTATATTTTTTTTTAAATTCCTCAAAACCATTGCCACTCCAATCAGATGCATAGTATGTCACTTTACAACTCCATTCGCCTACAAACATTTCATCCGATACTCGTTTTTCACCACAACCAGATAAAATTATTCCTAAGAAAGCAACTAAAAATATTTTTTTCATACCATCTCCTTAATTAAATCTAGATAATAGTATGAAACTTATTAATTAATAGCAATGAAAAATCCTCATCAAGTAATCATACAGATATTTTTTAAAATCATTCAACGAAATAAATTAAACATAATAGCGGCTTTATCTTTTCTAATAATTGCTATACATCTTACGACCCACCCTCCAAAATTTCACATCAAAAAGCAATCAACATAAAATAATACAAAATAAATTTACTTTCGTTTTATATGTGTATGATGCCGAAAATTTTGAAATTGAGCTATCGGGCGAATGCTACATTATCAACAGCGACGACGAACACAATTTTGTGCTATATCAAACACAGAAAGCACTATATGATATCGCTGATTTTGTGACATGACGCTGTTGAAGATTGATAGTGTGTTTGTTAATATCTCAATTATCTAATTAAATTGAGTAGAACCATGAAGTATATACATATAATTAAATTTTTAATGACTCACGATTTGACGCATTTGAAAGAGTGTTGGCAGGCTGAATTTACTAGACGTAAAAGAGTATCTATTTACCGTATTTTAATATCACATATCAGAATAAATTCAACACATAAAAAATACCTATTTTGGTGGCGTTTAGCTCATGAAATGTATATGCATGGAAATAAAAAACAAAAGGAAATCGCTTGGAATATTCAAAAAAAATTAGTATATAAATTTAAAATCGATATTCATCTTGGTGCAAAAATAGGTAAAAATCTACATTTTCCCCATCCCTATTCAATAACAATTGGAGAAAATGTAACAATTGGTGAAAATTTATTTATTCATCAGAATGTTACCATAGGTTATGGTCATGGACAGATGCATATTATTATGGGGGATAATGTTTATATTGGCGCAAACTCCGTTATTTTGGGTGGTGAAATAAAAATAGGCAATAATGTAAAAATCGGAGCAATGTCATTTGTAAATAAAGATATTCCAGATAACTGTACTGTTTATACGCAAAAAACAAATACAATTATCCGGAATAATTGATTATTACTGTGGTTTTTCTGTCTACTTGATTCCAGGTTCTGCATCTAAATCAATAGACCTAATAATGCCCTATTTTTTCATTCTTTTAACTAATCTTTTTCGTCTAATACTCGTAACTCAAAATCCATGATTTACTGAATTACCTTATTCAGGGTTCTTATCATATACAGATGGAACCTTATATCAATCCACATCATATAAGCATAAATTAGCTATTTACAAGCATAGGTATCTCAATAATTGCTAACATTTTGATCGTTAATTTTTCTGCCTAACACATCTTGTTGTCCAAACATTTAGCTCGCTAGGTTTTTTTGTTTGAATATCTCTAGAACTATAAGTGTGTACATATTTAAATTCATCCTCTGAAACATATTGATATTCCCATATATCTTCATACTCAATGTTTTTATCTAGATTATGATGCTCTTTTCTATAGCGTTCAAATGAAAATTTTTCCGGTGCTAAATTATAAGATTGTTCCGTGATTGAGTTATCTTTCTGTTTTTCATATTTTACCGGGATGTTATTTATTTCAAAATTTCTGTCATCAGTAGAAGTTTTTTCGATATCGTACACCCCTTCGTAATGACACATCCATTCACCAATTAGCATATCCTCTGTAACCTCAGGCGAACATCCAGACAAAGCAAACGCCATTAGTAAAAATGCAACTATTCTTTTTAACATTATTATTCCCTTTTTATTATTATAAAGTTAAATTATAACAAATCATTCTAGATAGCTCATTTATTATGAGTCTTTAGTATACTTCTCAATAACATTTAGCAAATACTCTTTATATCAGATGCTGTCGTCGAACATTGATATTTTTATTGTATTTAGATGGTCATTAGCCATTCCCAATATTGTCTTCTAATTCTGTTTATCAATTACCTTTAATTTTTGGCAAAATACACAGCTACTTGTAAATGTATCTGATCTCATTTCATGATAATGAATTTTATTCAGAATAAAAATTAAAACACAGTTAATCTGTAAAATCCAACTTAAGCAATTAAATTTTATAAAACATTAGAAACTTCTTTAACTTATTTATTTTAATGGCGTCCCCTACAGGATTCGAACCTGTGACCTACGGCTTAGAAGGCCGTTGCTCTATCCAGCTGAGCTAAGGAGACTGGGATTGGATTTGTTGATTAGACGCTGTGTATTATATAAAGCTATTTCTATCCGTCAATGATTTTTAATGGTTTATTGCGTTGGATTGTCAAAATATCACCAATCTAGGTGTTTATTTTTTGTTTTGGTCATGAATATAGACGAGCTATAAGCAATTTGGTGACTATTTGATATATAGCGCTTTATTTGTTAATCGTTTTTGATTTTAGTTATTTTCCTCTATTTTTTCAGGTTGCTTTATTTTTTTGTTGGCTATTTTGCATAGTTCTTCACATTTGCTTTTTTTCATCACTTCAATAATGTGTGATAACTGTGCTTCAAATGCCGGTTGTTGAGTTATTAGTGTTTCAGCCTTTTCGATAATTTGTAGTTTTTGTTGTTCAGTTATCACATTTGCATAATTTTCAGCCGATTGTTCTAGAGTAGTGATAATATTAAGTTTGGATTGTTCAGTTAAACAGTCCAGTAGTTCCATCCACTTAAATCCACCATAATAGTATTTTAACATTTCTACTTGCATCATTTTTGTACTATATTTTATAACTCCACCCTTCTCCACTTCTGGAAGTTCTTTATAAAACTGGTTAACCTGCTGTGATATTGCCGCAAAATATTTTATATTAAAATTACTTAATAGAATGATTTCAGCTTGGAATTTTTTTAGGTTATTGGTTAGGTCTTGGCTCGTTAATTGGTTTAATTTATTTGGCGAAAAGATTAAATACATTTCTACTATATAGTTAATATAATTGGTGATTTGCAATTGTTCGTCTAATTTATCGTTTGAAAAATTTCCAATAAGTTTGGGATCGGTGAATTTGCTAAGGATTGCTTTACCTTTTGCTGTATCCAATCTAGGTAATGTTTTTTGAGATTCAATTTGTTTAATTAATAGATAAAACTGCGTGTTGTCAGAGTGATAATTAAAGTCTATCGCATGCGTAAAGCAACTGATTAATATTAATATGGCACTTATCATTAACTTCATATTTTGTATTCCTTACATTGTCATGATTAATATTTGCTTATTTAGCCTTCGCAATTTGCGCTTTTAGCATGGCTAGGCGGCTTTGTCCTTGTTGCATTTTTTTTTCAGGAGATAGTTCGTTGCGTTGATCTTGCCATGCCAAGTCATCTTGTGGCAGTTCTAATAAGAATCGACTTGGTTCGACTTGTATTGTTTCTCCAAATTGTTTACGTTGTCGGCTAAATGAAAATGTGAGCTCTTGTTGAGCTCGAGTAATGCCTACATAGGCTAGGCGGCGCTCTTCTTCGATATTGTCTTCATCAATACTGTTTTGGTGAGGTAATAAGCCTTCTGACATACCAACTAAATACACATAAGGAAACTCTAACCCTTTCGAAGCATGCAGTGTCATAAGCTGAACTTGATCGAGCTCTTCTTCGGTTTCGTTACGTTCTAGCATGTCTCGTAAGGTAAATCTGGCAACAGCTTGTTCAAGTGTCATAGCTTCGTCAATATCATCGCCTTTTAACATATCATTTAACCAGCTAACTAGCTGTTCAACATTGCGCATACGCATTTGGCCTGATGCTGGGGATGTGGATGTTTCATAAATCCAGCTTTCATAATTGATACCATGCAGTAGTTCATAAATCGCGTCCATCGGTTCATGATGTGATTTTTGAATAAGCGTATCAAACCAATGAATAAATACCTGTAGCGATTCCATGCGTTTGCCAGATAGTAGTTGAGTTAACCCCATATCATGACTTGCTTGATATAGGCTAATACCTCGGTGATTTGCCCACTCCCCTAATTTTTGGATGGTTGCTGGGCCAATTTCTCGTTTTGGTGTGTTGATAATGCGAATAAACGCATTATCATCATCAGGATTAGTTAATAACCGTAAATAAGCCATTAAGTCTTTGATTTCAACACGTGCAAAAAACGAGGTTCCGCCCGATATTCGATATGGTATTCGGTATTGCATTAGCATTTTTTCAATAAGACGCGCTTGATGATTACCACGATACAATATGGCATATTGTCCGTATTGGCTATTATTCGTAAAACGATGACCAATAAGATCATTAATAACTTTTTCGGCCTCGTGTTCTTCACTATCGGCCGAGATGATTCTAATAACTTCACCATAGCCAAGCTCTGAGAAGAGTTTTTTTTCAAATATATGTGGATTATTTTCGATTAAGATGTTGGCAACTTTTAAAATACGACCCGATGATCGGTAATTTTGTTCGAGTTTGATTACTTCTAAATTTGGGAAGTCCTGTTTCAGTAATACTAAGTTTTGTGGACGTGCGCCTCGCCAAGAGTAGATTGATTGATCATCATCGCCCACCACAGTGAATTTAGCTCGGTTGCCAACAAGTAATTTGATAAATTCGTATTGGCTAGTATTAGTGTCTTGATATTCGTCAACTAGCAAATAACGAACTTTATTTTGCCACTTTTCGCGGACTTGTTCGTTGTTTTTTAATAATAGTGTAGGTAGTAAGATCAGATCATCAAAATCTAAAATACTACACGATTTTAGTTGTTTTTCGTAAAGTTGATAGCAGTGTGCAAAAAGCTTTTCTTTGTTAGTTTGCGCCCTTGCCATGGCAAGGGTTGAGTCGATAATGTCGTTTTTCCAATTTGATATGGTTGCGCGCAGTTGGTTGATAAGGTCTTTATCTCCATCTAACCATTGCTGTGTGAGTTCTTTTAATAGTGCTGTTTGGTCGTGATCGTCAAATAAAGAAAAGTTCGACTTGATGCCAAGGTGTTTATATTCTTTGCGGATAATATCTAACCCTAAAGTATGGAATGTCGATATTTTTAGCCCTCTAGCCTCTTGTTTGCTGAGCGATTGAGCAATACGTTCCTTCATTTCACGTGCGGCTTTGTTGGTAAAAGTGACGGCAATAATGTGGCGTGGTAAATACTCTTTAACACGAATTAGGTAAGCAATTTTGTTGATGATAACCCGAGTTTTTCCAGAACCAGCGCCCGCTAATACAAGACAAGGCCCTGAAACATATTCGACAGCTTTTTGTTGGCTTGAATTTAAACGCACTGAATAAAAACCATTATGAAAAATGTGGATTAGTATATAACGATATACTAGTTGCGTCCAATTATCATCAATATTTATCGATCATAACCGCTATTTTTTGTCATCTACTTGATGAATGTTAAAGCCTGCTCAACAACGTCAACACCCGCACTTTTTTTGTGGGCATTTTCGCTCAAATAACGTCTCCATTGCCTTGCGCCTTTGTGTCCATTAAATAACCCTAATGTGTGGCGCATGATATGATTTAGCTGTGCACCTTGTGTCAGTTGCTGTTCAATATAAGGGTAAAGTGCCTGAATCGCTAATTTAGGTTCGATTATTGGAGAGTTTAATCCAAAAATTTGTGCATCAATTTGAGTCAGTAATAGTGGGTTTTGATAAGCTTCTCGCCCAACCATTACACCATCAACATACTTTAGATGGTGTTTTATTTCGTCAATTGTTTTAATACCACCGTTAATCGCGATAGTTAAGTCGGGATAATCTTGTTTAAGTTGGTAAACACGATCATAATCGAGCGGAGGGACTTCTCGGTTTTCCTTTGGGCTTAACCCAGACAACCACGCTTTACGTGCATGCACAATGAATGTATTAGTATAGGGCATGACTTTTTCAATAAATTGACATAAAAATGCATAGCTATCAAAATTATCAATGCCAATTCGGGTTTTTACTGTGACGGGAATATCAACCTGATCTTGCATTTGTGCAACACAGTCTGCAACTAAATCGGCTTTTCCCATTAAACAAGCACCAAACATGCCATTTTGTACACGATCGGATGGGCAACCTACATTTAAATTTATTTCATCATAACCACGTTCTTGTGCTAATTTTGCACATTGTGCTAATGCTTTAGGATCGCTACCACCTAGTTGTAAGCTGACTGGATGTTCTTCATTATTGAAAGCTAAATAATCCCCTTTTCCAAATAAAATCGCGCCAGTGGTCACCATTTCGGTATAGAGTAATGTTTGTTTAGTTAAAATTCGATGAAAATAACGGCAATGCTTATCGGTCCAATCAAGCATAGGGGCAATGGAAAAACGATTTAGACTTGAACTGTTATGCAAAAAAACCTCGACATCAATTAAAAATTCGTTATTTTACTCGACGTTTTCAAATAAAACCACCATATAAATAATAAGAATGGATACAAACTAAACAAATATCTCAATATACGGCTATTGTAAATATTTTTAATTATATTTATCGCTTCAGTACTGCTTTTTATAATACCATGCCAATTATTATTACTTTATACGGTAGTTATTACTAATAATCGTTGCAAGTTATTACCTTTTATAGGTATAAAATTAAAATAGGTAAACAAAAATAAAAAACCTCGTTAAGTAACGAGGTTTTTTATTAAGAATCGGGGTCAGGATTATCGTCATCAGATTTTTTATCAATCGGGTCTGATATACCTTGTTTATTCATTTCTTCTAATGATTTGGAACCGTCTAATTCTGATGCTTTAATATCTTTTACTAGGCCCATTTCATCAAAATAAACAGCATAACTTCTTTGGCTAACGTCACCATGCTGAGGTTGTTGGCGAAAAACATAATACCAAACATTATCACCAAAAACAGAAGTTAACATTGGTGACCCCATAATAAACACAACTTGTTCTTTGCTTTGACCTACTTTTAATAGATCAAGAGCATCTTGTGTCACATAATTACCTTGGTTGATATCCGGTCTATATATCCAATGCTCAACAACCGAACAACCAGTTAATAAAACACTCGTTACAATTGCAAAGGCGGTAAATTTACGAAACAGCATCTAACTTTATCCATTTAAAAAATGATAGGCCATATTATCGCTGATATTTTTCCTGAGTGCTAGCCAAATTGATAAATTCTTTAACAATTAGCTAATAATCAAGTTATCATCAAGTAATGATACAAATTATCACTTGACTTTTATCCTTGTATCCACCAACTTAATACAGTCATGATAGACGCTTTTTTTAAACAATTAAGGTACAAAATGAAACTAGAAACAATAGATCAAAAAGCAAGTTATGCCATTGGATTACAAATTGGGCAACAATTGAAAGAGTCAGGTTTGAATAATTTAGAACTCAACGCGTTAAAACAGGCTATGGAAGATGTTTTAGCCGGTAATCCGCCTGCACTACCTTTACAAGAACTACATGATGCACTACGTCATGTACACGAACAAGCAACAAAAGAAAAAGCCAAACAAGCAGAAAAAATTGCTCAAGCAGGTAAAGATTTTCTTGCTAAAAATATTGATAAAGATGGTATTAAATCGACTGAATCTGGTTTACAGTATGAAATCATCCAACAAGGTGATGGCGCTTTACCTAAAGCAACAGATCGCGTTCAAGTTCATTATACAGGTCAATTGATTGATGGTACAGTATTTGATAGCTCAGTAGAGCGTGGACAACCGGCTGAGTTTCCTGTCAATGGAGTAATTCAAGGCTGGGTTGAAGCACTACAACTGATGCCTGAAGGTTCAAAATGGCGTTTGTATATTCCTCAAGAATTAGCCTATGGTGCTCAGGGTGCTGGTGCATCAATTCCACCATACAGCACATTAATATTTGATGTTGAATTATTAAAAGTTTTATAAGAAAGAATGGACGCGACTTGGCGTCCATTTGTTTTAAACTATTATTGTTTAGGAAGAAGATAGGCGCTAAATGCCGCCAGTAACAATAAAATACTTGCCGTACCAAACGCAACTAAATGAGTGTGTAAGTGATCGTAAGCCCATCCACCTAACCATGAACCAATCATCGCACCAATTTGATGCCCCAAATAGGTTAATCCGGAAAGTAATCCCACAATTTTTACACCATAAATATCTGCTGTAATAGCTCCAGACATTGACAAAGCGCCAGCCCAAACCAAACCACCCACTGCTGCAATAGTAAAAAGCTGCCATTTAGTTGATGCTAAAACAAGAGCAATAAAACCTAAGCCTCGTATTAAATAAACCATCATCAAAATGTTTTTTCGTTGTACTATATCAGATAGATAACCCAAAACTAAGGTACTAAAAATAGCGACTAAACCAATTAAACCAATACCATTAGAACTGGTGATAGGATCAAATCCATGATCGATAAGCATTGGGACACCGTGTGTTCCTAATAAATTCATACTAAAGCCACAGGTAAAAAGCCCAAAACTCAGTTGCCAAAATGGACGTGTTTTTAGCACATCTATAAGTTTGACACTAGGCTCTATTTTTTGATTGATAACAGGCTCTATACTAGAATTTTCGATCTCAGATTGATTATCTTTCATAATAAACAAAGCAATAGGCAAGGCGATAATCATAAAAATCACAGCAAACGAAATTAGCGTTGTTTGCCATCCATAAATAGGAATGAAGAATGCAAAAACAGGTAACATCACCGCAATACCTGCCATACTTCCTGTTGATAAAATAAATAAGGCCAATCCTCTGCGTTTAATAAACCAACGCGCAACAATGGGCGTAAAGCTAACTGACCCCACAAAAGAAGTACCAAAAGATAATGCAATACCGAAAGATAGTAAAAAGCTCCAATAATCGGTTGAGTTAGCTGACCAAACTGTCGAGATAATAATAATGATCGCACCTAATATTAGGACAAAACGAGTACTATACTTACCCACTAAATATCCCGCTATTGGCATTGCGATACCTGAAAAAAGCATGCCTATAGCAATAATGCCAGAAAGGACGCTACGACTAAACCCAAGATCATTGGCAATGGGTAGGAAAAAAACACCCATACTCATTCTCAACCCACTAGAAAGCAAAGTGAGAAAAGATGCTGCAATAACGATATTCCAACCAAAATACCATGGAGATCGCATAATAACTCCTGATTATTTTTTATAGAAAACGGATCAAAAATTGTAGCATTTAAGTTTAGCTGATGTGTATAAGTTATTTATTTTCCGCTATAATATTTATTTATCTACATTCACAAAAAGTTAAGGAAAGTTATATGTCAACAAACATGATTCGTATTGCGATAACTGGCGCTGGTGGCAAAATGGGACGGCAACTTATCCAAGCTGTTTCGCAAATCGAAGGGGTTACCTTAGGTGCAGCATTTGAACGAGCAGGTTCATCACTAATTGGTAGTGATGCTGGTGAAATTGCTGGGATCGGTATGTGTGGCATTAAAGTCACCGATAATTTAGCACAAGCTAAAGACCAATTTGACGTACTGATCGATTTTACCCGACCTGAAGGCACCCTTGCACACTTAGCTTTTTGTGTTGAAAATAAAAAAATGATAATCATTGGCACAACTGGTTTTGATGATGCAGGTAAACAAGCTATTGCTGATGCAGCTAAAAACATTGCCATTGTATTTGCCGCAAACTTCAGTGTCGGTGTTAACTTAGTGCTGAAATTATTGGAAAAAGCCACCAAAATTATGGGCAGTTATACTGATATCGAAATTATTGAAGCGCATCACCGTCACAAGGTTGATGCGCCGTCTGGTACAGCATTAGCCATGGGTGAAGCAATAGCAGATGCACTTGATTGCAACTTAAAAGAGCGTGCAGTTTACTGTCGCGAAGGTCACACAGGGGAAAGACCACAAGGTGCTATCGGCTTTGCAACTATCCGAGCTGGGGACATAGTAGGAGAACATACCGCTATTTTTGCCGATATTGGTGAACGTGTTGAAATTAGTCATAAAGCATCCAGCCGTATGACATTCGCTAATGGCGCTGTACGAGCTTCACTCTGGCTTGCCAAACAACCTGTTGGTTTATACGACATGCGTGATGTTCTAAATCTCAATAATTTATAATTTGAAAATGTCAGATGAAATTTGGATGCGACATGCATTAATGCTTGCTAATCGTGCCGAATCGATAGGAGAGATCCCAGTCGGTGCGGTGATTGTTGATGAAAATAATCAAATTATTGGTGAAGGCTTTAATCAACCTATTAGTAAGCATAATCCCACTGCTCACGCCGAAATACTAGCTATTGAACAAGCGGGTAAATTTTTGAATAACTATCGCATAATTAATACAACCTTATATGTCACTCTTGAACCTTGTATTATGTGTGCTGGCGCCATTATTCATAGCCGTATTAAACGTGTAGTATATGGTGCAAATGATTACAAAACTGGCGCAGCAGGTTCTTTTATCGATATTCTTGCTCAGCAAGGCATCAACCATTATGCAGAAGTGACAGGAGGAGTACTAGCTAACGAATGTAGTACTATTTTGAGTGATTTTTTTAAAAAACGGCGTTTACAACAAAAGGTGACTAAAAATAGTTATCAAAAAATTTTAGGTAACTAGGTGTTCGAGCATAAAATACGAAAATCTATTCCCATGTTAGTTTAATAAAAAATGGGTTCGCTTATTCTTTTTACCAAGGAAAATTGCTAGAATCTCATTTAATTTTTTTAAAATTTAATTTGAGCATTATTAATGAAAAAACACACATTAGAAATGATGATATCTACTGATGATATCCAAAAGCGCGTGATTGAACTAGGTCAACAAATTAGTCAAGATTATCAACATAGCCAAAATGAACTTATCTTAGTTGGTCTTTTACGTGGCTCTTTCATTTTTATGGCTGATTTGAGCAGAGCAATTACCGTTGGACACGAGGTTGATTTTATGACTGCGTCAAGCTATGGTAATGCTGTTATTAGTAACCGTGATGTTAAAATATTAAAAGATTTAGACGAAGATATCCGTGATAAAGATGTATTGATTATCGAAGATATTATAGACACGGGTAATACACTTAGCAAAGTTATGGCTATTTTAAAATTACGTCATCCACGTAGTATTGAAATTTGTACACTGCTAGATAAACCTTCACGGCGCGAAGTGAACGTTCCAGTGAAATATATCGGATTTTCGATTCCTGACGAATTTGTCGTGGGTTATGGTATTGACTATGCTCAGCACTACCGTCACTTACCTTATATTGGTCATGTCACTTTACTTGAATCTTAATATTATACGAGGTCTATGTGTCGCGATTTTCCTGTTCATTAGGTTTACTGTTAGTTATGACAGCGACATCAAGTTACGCTGACATGAAATTATCCATTAAAGGATTATCAGGAGAATTAGCTGACAATGTCAATACACGTGTTTCATTAATTTCCCCCAATAAAGTGGTTGATACGCCCGCTTTTAAGCGGTATTTTGAAAGTGAGGTGCAAAAAGCACTACGCGCATTAGGTTACTATTCGCCAACTTTTGAATATAACGCACAAGATCCCAAAGTCCTTGTCGTTAACATATCACCAGGTGATCCCGTATTAGTTGAGCAGCTCAATGTCAATATTACTGGGGATGGACAAAAAGATCCCGATTTTCAATATTTGCTAAAAAACAACTTACCCAAAATTGGCGATGTGTTAAATCATGGCATTTATGAGTCATTTAAGAAAAGCTTACAAAATTTATCACTAAAAAAAGGTTACTTTGATGCCGATATGCCTAAACATCAATTGGCTGTTTCGACAGTTGAAAATAAAGCCTTTTGGAATATTGATTACACTACAGGTAAACGTTATCGACTAGGTAAAGTCACTTTTCATAACGCCAAAATCCGTGACGATTATTTAGCAAATATTGTTCCATTTAAAGATGGTGAGGAATATACAGCCGAACAATTGTCATTATTAAATAGACGCCTTACCTCAACAAACTGGTTTAATTCAGTGGTTGTTGTACCTGACTTTCCACATTTAACAAAAGACAAAGTTCTACCTATTGATGTTGAAACCTCGCCTCGCAAAAAAAATAATATGGACTTAGGTTTAGGCTTTTCAACAGATAACGGTGTACATGGAAAAATTGGTTGGAACAAACCTTGGATCAATAGTCGAGGACAAAGTTTTCAAAGTAACTTATCGCTATCTTCACCAGAACAACTGGTCACTATGAGTTACAAAATTCCATTAAAAAAATCACCTCTTGAGCAGTATTATACCATTCAAAGTGGTTATAAAAAGATAGATAATAACGACACCTACTCACGTTCTTATACGTTTGGAGCATTGCGCAACTGGGATAATTTTTATGGATGGCAAACAGCATTAGGTTTTAATCTATTACGGGATGATTTTACCCAAGGTGATGCAAGTTTCAAAACATTTTTGTATTACCCTTCACTTAGCTTATCAAGAATTCGTTCTGATGGTGATTTATTAGCGATGTGGGGGGATTCGCAACGTTACTCTGTCGAAGCCGCTGGAGAATCATTAGGGTCAGATATTAATTTAGTTCGTTTTCAAGCTCAACAAGCTTGGATTCGCTCGCTACATAAGTCGCATCGATTTATTGCTCGTGGCAATTTCGGTATTATACAAGCAAGCAATTTTGATCGAGTTCCACCATCGTTTAGATTTTTTGCGGGTGGTGAGCGCAGTATTCGTGGTTATAGCTATCAATCTATTTCACCTAAAGATAAAAAAGGCAAATTAAAAGGTGCCTCTAAACTCATCACAGGTTCAATTGAATACCAGTATAATTTATCAGGTCCATGGTGGGGGTCTGCCTTTGTTGATACTGGCGAAGCCATAGACAAAGTTGATACAACCAAATTTTATACAGGAACAGGATTTGGCATTCGTTGGGCCTCTCCTGTTGGGCCAATAAAAATCGATTTAGCAACACCATTAAATAAAAACACCGGTTCTATTCACCTATATATTGGTCTAGGAAGCGAGTTATAATATGGCTAAAAATTTAGTTAGAATAAAAAAAGTAAAAAAATTAAAACAGATACGCAAATGGAAAAAGCGAAGCATAGCCATTTTATCTGTTATCGTCTTTCTAATTGTTTTTGTTATCTTGTTTATATATACCAGTCTTGGTGTAAAACTAACTACCTATGTTTTAAATAAATTTCTACCTGAGCTAAAGATAGCTCAAGTTGAAGGCACATTACATAATCTGCATATACAAGGACTTTCGCTTGAATTACCGAATGTTAATGTTCAAGTTAATGATGCTTCATTTTCATTAGCTGGACATTGTTTATTAAAAACCCAAGTCTGTGTAAATCAATTTAATGCCGATGGTGTAAAAGTTTCAATTAATACTGGACAAATAGATAGTTCGCCTAGAGAAGAGCCTAACACAGAAAAACGTTTTGAACTCAAAACGCCGTTACCTATAGATCTTAAAAATACCCACTTAACAAATATAAAAGTCACCGTTGATGATATGCAATTTGGTATGTCAGACTTTACTGGTAAAGCAAGGTGGATTAATAATCAAATTTATGTTTATCCCGCTGTAGCAACAGATTTAAGCGCTATTTTTGCCGATAATAAAACAACCAATTTACCTGTTGAAGCAACAAACGAAGATATCGCGCTTAATGAAAAAATTAGCCAACTTTTTAATCAACCACTGATTGATTCATTACCTCAAGTTAATATTCCATTAAATATTAATGTGATAAGTTTAACTGGTAATAACTGGTTATTACATATGGGTGGGCAAGATTATCGATTCAATAACGTTATAATTCAGACTAATATCGTCAATAGTCGTATCATTGTAAAACAAGTCGATACAGATGCTACCACCCCTTACGCAAGCGGACATGCTTCGGTTTCGGGCGAAATCACATTACATGACGACTGGCCAGTATTAGCATTAGTGAAAGCAAATACCGAACAAAACCAATTCGATGCACAATTTTCAGGTAAATTGCTTGGAGAGCTATTAACTAACGCAACGCTTGATGGCTTGAATCAAATAAAAATAAATGGGCGCATCAATTTTATAGAAAAATACTTGCCTATCATGACCCAACTCGAAGGTAAGCATATTCAATGGCCAATTGAAGGACAAGCGCAATATGAATTAAATGATTTTTCTGCATCAATAGAGGGTAACGTGCAGCAGTATCAAATGTCAGCTAAAGGCCATATAAAAGGAGAGGAATTAGCCAACACGATGTTTGATATTGCCGGTACAGGCACTAATCAAGGTGCAATGATCGACCATGGAATAATTAAATTACCCCAAGGTGAAATTAATATAGCAGGAACTGCAAATTGGCAACAAGCACTACAATGGGATACCGACATAAAACTCAATAACGTTGATATCACTAAAGAATTGCCAAATTATCCAATTCGATTAAACGGTCAATTGAAAACAACCGGCTCGCTAGAAAGTGACAAATGGGCATTTAATTTATCCGATTTACAGTTAAAAGGTAATATCAATCATGCTGATTTTTTGGCATCAGGTAATCTATCTGTTAACTCTGAAAATAAAGCCACTGCAGATAATTTTGCGATTAAATGGGGAAAAAATCAGCTCAATATAAATGGCTCAAGTGAAAGCGGCAATTTACTTACAAAGTTAAATTTCGAATCGCTATCGTTATTGATTGACGGCATGCAAGGATCTGTTGTGGGCAATATTGAACTCAATGGCACTGCTAACAATGCCACTATTGATACCAATTTGTCGGTTAACTCATTTTCTTTTGACACA
This sequence comes from Gilliamella sp. Pas-s95, assembly GCF_009795795.1. Taxonomy (NCBI): domain Bacteria; kingdom Pseudomonadati; phylum Pseudomonadota; class Gammaproteobacteria; order Orbales; family Orbaceae; genus Gilliamella; species Gilliamella sp. Pas-s95. The sequence goes on from NZ_WTFC01000009.1 coordinate 38,208, forward strand.
ATCAAAGTAGCTAAAGCTAATCTTATTGGCAAAATTCGGTATAAAAACCAATTAAGTGGCAATATCAAGCTCACTGGTCAAACAATAGAGCTACCAAGCCAAATCATCAAAAAAGCAAATATTGAGTTATCAGGCAGTGAAAATCACCATACTTTAACGGTAAATATTGATGGTGATCCAGCATCATTGACAACTTCGTTAACAGGGCAACTTGATAAAGATCGCACAAAATGGAGCGGGACCATTGCGCATGCCCTTCTGAATTTAGGCAAGAACAATAATTGGCAACTCGCTAAATCGTTGGACTTATCTTATGACATAAAGAATCAAATACCAGCCATTAATGCCCATTGCTGGATAAATGAAAAGTCAACTATTTGTCTTGATAAACAATTTTCGCTAACTAAAAACACCGATACCAGTATTACGCTAAAAGAAATTAATCTATCTAAACTACCAATACCTAACGATGGTGAAACCAAACTTACTGGTAATGTAAATGGCAAAATAATCATACAATTTAAAAATGACAATAAAATACCATCAATAAAAGCGAATATAACCAGTCATGATGTTTATATTCAACAAATTGTTACCTCACAGTCGTTGCCACTGCCTTTCGAACTTTTCAAAATCAATGCAGAATTTAATGAACAACAAGCTAAATTAGATTGGATTTTTGGCCTAAATAAACTAGGAAAAATCAGCGGAAATATAGTGATAACAGATCCAACCAATCAAAAAACATTAAGTGGCCAATTAAATATCGATCATTTAGCGTTAGCGATTATTAATCCATTATTAGACAGTAAAGATTATGCTAAAGGTGCCATTAATGGTACGGTTAAATTTTCTGGATCATTAAATGACCCATTGCTAACTGGTAATATTAGCTTGAAACATAGTGAAATACAATCAAGCCAATTACCCATTGACATCAAATCAGCTAAGTTTGATATCAATTTCAATGGGAAATCATCCACATTAAAAGGTGTTTTAACCACTCAAGCAGGTAATGTTAATATTAATGGTAATGCCAGCTGGAATACCTTAGATAAATGGCAAGCTTCGTTAACAGTTAATGGTGCCGCCATGGAAGTTTCAGTGCCACCAATGATTGTTATGACCATTATTCCTGATATTAAAATCAATGCAACACCAGACGAATTAACGTTATTAGGAAAAGTAAGTATTCCAAAAGGTAAAATAACGGTTGAATCGCTACCCTCATCAAGCGTTGATGTTTCGCCCGATGAGGTCATGCTTGGTGCAAATCGAAAAGAAATTAAGGCCCAAGAATTTGGCATGAAAATCAATGGACATATTGAAATTAATATTGAGGATAAAGTGACTGTCGATGCCTTTGGATTAAATGCATCGCTTAAAGGTAATTTAATTGCAACACAAACCAATAAAGGACTCGATCTACATGGAGAGATTTCAATTCCAACAGGTCGATTCCATGCCTATGGGCAAGACTTGATTATTCACAAAGGTATCATCACATTTTCAGGTGCAACCGATCAAGCTATGCTCGACATTGAAGCAATCCGTAATCCAGAATCAATGGAAAATAATAACATCATGGCGGGGATTCGTGTTACAGGATCGTCGGAATCACCTAAGATTGAAGTGTTTTCAGATCCTGCCATGTCACAGCAAGAAGCCCTTTCCTACTTAATTCGAGGTCAAGGACTTGATAGTGCGGAACAAAGTGATAGTGACATGATGACCGCATTACTCGTTGGTATTGGCACAGCAAAAACCGGTAAATATATTGGTGATATAGGTAATGCATTTGGTATCAAAAATCTAACGCTTGATACACAAGGTGCGGGTAACAACTCTAAAGTTGTGGTTAGCGGGTATATATTACCTAACTTACAACTAAAATATGGTGTCGGCATTTTTGATTCATTGGCAACGTTTACTTTACGTTATAGGCTTATGCCGAATCTTTATTTAGATGCAGCATCAAGCTTAGCGCAAACATTGGATCTGATTTATCAATTTGATTTCTAACATTACCCCAAAGGACTCTATGCCCATTACCTTACGCAGAACCTCAATGGAGTAAAATGCTAACACCAGCCTAGCTAAAGCGTGCTAACTGACACTTTAATTAGGCTGCATATCAGATTATGCCATTTCAGTGATAAAATAGTGCTATCAGCATTTATTTTTGTCCAATGGCATATAAACCCATAACACCAAAAAACTTCAATAAAATCAATGTCTTTTCTGACTGATTTTGGGCTAGTAATTAGATCTCTTTAACCAAAAACACCTCCACAAAATCTAACCCAAGGTTATGTTGTTTGTCTTGCTTGACGTCAGAATGTGCCACGATAGAGCGAGGCTAGCACGCCAAACAGGAACGTTTGGCTAGTTTGTGCTTGTGCTATTTGAACGTCTGAGCAAAGCAAAGATGGCCTCGTAAAGGCAAGCGTCAGGATGATACAAGTAATTGTGGAGAGCAGTCTGAAAGGTCACATTATGCAGACAAAGCCTGGGGTCGCTAAGGGAATTCGCTTCAAATTTCCTTAGCTCGGACGTGGTCACTGTCGCCATTTTAATCACTTAAAGCCAAAACATCCGAAACTATCACACAAAACCAAATCAACCCTCCCCAAAACATCACCTGATTTAAAGAAGAAAAACCATTGATTTTATTAAAATTTTTATTTACTAAGTTTACAAATCTATTAGCGCAAAGAACTCGCTAAAAGCGAGTTCTTTGTCAACAATCGATTCCATTCTAATAGAACACGACTAATTGGGTTATTCTTCAATTTTCTTATAAAACCAAGAATATCCCATTCCTCTTTTCGTGTAAGCATCTTTCACTTGACTACAAGGGTATCCTTCTTTTATTGCTTTTTGTAATTTATTTTCTTCATTCCAGTTTAATTTCTGAGCTTTAACGGCTTCTAATTTATCTATGCATGAGTTATATGTAGCAACAAATTCCGCATTATTTTCTGTATAGAATTTGACATACTTATCACTTTCTTTTTTCCATGCTTTTTCCCAACTAACGTTACAAGCTGATTGAAAAACCAGATCCTCTGCACAGTATAGCGATTTTTTTGATTCAATGGTTTGAATATCGACATTGGCTAATTCATCAGCCGCCTTTTCTTCTAGTGCTTTTTGGGCAACACTACACTTAGAGCCAGTTCTTTTATCTAATTTACATAAAGACTGCATTTTTGCTTTAATTTCATTAAAAGATAGCTGTTTTAACTCTTTTTTGCCTTCATCTACTTTTTCTTTATAAACCGTTTCCCAAGCTTCACATTTCGGGCTTTTATTAAACGAAAAACTACTCTTACACTCATCTACCTTTAAATATTCATCAACTGATTCGCCCCATGACATACCAGAAACTTGTTGTCTGATGGCGCTCATTTCAGATTCTACCGCTTGTTTTTTTTCGTCTTCTTTCCGTTTTTTTTCTAATTCATATTTTATCTTTCTGTCTTTTTCAATTGCAGACATTGCAGCACGACATTCAGGATTTTTTTCTACCTTTTCGATACCGCCTTTATCATTTGCTATAAATGCCTTTTCTAAATCCTGATTACATTGCTCTACTTTTTTATTTGCTGAGTCTATATTGTTTAAATAATATTCCTCGTTTTTTTCTTCACAACCCGTTAAAATCATAGCGGTGGTTAATATAATTAAAACGTTTTTTAAGGCTTTCATTTGTTCTCCTATTTAATTTACTTTTATTTTTATAACTATATTAATCAATAATAAATTGTTATTATTGATTAATATGTTACATGAATTAGCTTATCACTTCTAGAAAATTGCTTAATTTTGGGAGTGACTTGTTTTGTTTTCTGTAATTTGAGAAATGACGGTAGTGGATACAGGTAAAAAGCAAACTCACTTATACCCTACTAACATTTCACGTTTTGCACCAAACCCTTTTCGTTTTTCAACGGTAAATCCGGCGCTCATTAAATGACGACGAACAAAACCAGCAGCCGTAAAAGTCGCAAAACTACCGCCTGGGGCTGTTAGGCTAAAACAATTGCTAAATAAACATTCTGACCACATATCAGGATTTTTAGCCGGTGAAAAACCATCAAAAAACCAAGCATCAATCAATACATTTTTCTTAACTAGAAAATCTGAAAAATGCCTAATATCATCATAGCATATTGTCAAACTAACGTTGTCAAATTGGCAGGTAGAATCAATCAAACTAGCCTGAAGTTGTTTTGCTAACGAAAATAACGTTTCATTTTTAGAAACCACATTATCATGTATCTTTATTAGTTCATCTAAAGATAATGGATACTTTTCGACACTGAAAAAGGCAAGATGTTTCAGTATATGATTTGGATGCTCACTTCTAAAATTTAAAAACGTTTGCCATAAAATTAAAAAACTTAAACCTGAACCAAAACCTGTTTCACCAACAATAAATGTATCTTGCTTATGCTGTAAAAAACGCTGATGTAAATCATTACCGTCAATAAATACATACCTTGTTTCCTCAATGGCGCCTTCCGTATTAAAATACACATCATCAAAATGAACAGAAATAGGCGTCTGATTTTCATTCCAAATAATCGTCGATTTATGCATAAATTTCCTTTAAACAGCTATATTTAACAACTGTATATTAATGTTAATTATGTATATAATACGCTAAGTTAACTTATGAGGTAAATTATGGTATTTCTTTTCCGCTTAATTAGTGTGGTTATCATTGGTCTTGTTATTTGTGTGTTAGGCACTATTTTTTGCTTATTTAATCCAAGAAATCCCAAAAATGTGGCAAGATTTGCCCATTTATTTGGTTTTTTCTTTAAACCTATATTTGGCGTAAAAGTTGATACTCGCATTCACCCTAATATTAATAAAATAGGTAGTTGTGTATATATTGCTAATCATCAAAATAACTATGACATCATCGTAGCATCAGATGTCGTACAACCTAAAACAGTCACCGTCGGTAAAAAAAGTTTAGCTTTGATTCCATTTTTTGGGCAACTTTATTACCTTACTGGCAACATTCTTATTGATCGTAATAATAAATCAAAAGCTCACGATACAATCGAACAAGTTGTTAATGAAATCAAAAAACGTGGCATATCTATTTGGATGTTTCCTGAAGGTACTCGTAGCCGCGGACGTGGATTGTTACCGTTTAAAACAGGGGCATTTAAAGCCGCAATTGCTGCTGGAGTACCCATTGTGCCAATTTGTGTATCGCAAACTAATGATATCAAATTGAATCGTCTAAATAATGGACATTTTATTGTTGAAATGCTAGAGCCTATAGAAACAAAAGATCTAAGCAAAGAGGATGCTAGAACCTTAATGGAACAATGCTATAACCAAATGGCTGCTAAAATAGCGCAAATAAATGATGAAGCAAAACAGTTAAATAATCAAAAATAACTCATGAATAAACAAGATCGTAATTTTGATGACATCAGCAATAAGTTTGCACAAAACATTTATGGCACAACCAAAGGAAAAATTCGCGAAGCGATAGTATGGCAAGAATTAGAAAAAATTTTAGTTACTTATCCAACCAATAAGCCACTAACCATACTTGATGCTGGTGGTGGGCAAGGTCAAATCGCCGGCAGGCTTGCCAAGCTTGGACATCAAGTAACACTTTGTGATATCTCAGAACAGATGCTAGAACTAGCAAAACAAAAGGCTCAAGCAGAAAAGGTAAATATAAATTGCCTTTGCTGCCCTATCCAACAGCTTGATAACTTAATTAACCAAAAGTTTGATTTAGTCATTTGCCATGCGGTATTAGAATGGGTAGCAGAGCCAATTGAATTAATAGCATCATTAAAAAAACATCTCAAACCCGAAGGCTATTTATCGTTAATGTTTTATAATTATCATGCGCTTTTATTTAAAACTGTCACATTAGGCAATTTTGGTTACACACAATCAGGGTTAGCTAAACGCAAAAAGAAAACACTTTCTCCCGATTTTCCAAGAGTTCCAACAGACGTATATCACTGGCTTACACAACTGGATTTTACTATTTTACAAAAAACAGGGATTCGCATTTTTCATGATTATCTTACCAATAAATCCAAAGCCGAAACTCACTTTGAACAGTTATTAGAACTTGAGCAAACATATTGCCAAACTGAACCTTATCTTAATTTAGCAAGATATATATTAGTTACTGCAAAAAACTAAATTTGTATTTAGAGATTTAATCAATGGGATATAGCCTTAACCGCTATATCCCATTGATTTAGAAGAATACCGCATTCACTATTAACAAAGATACAGTTCCTGAAGCCCAAAGGACTGTTGAGGTAATACTCCATACCTTAATTTGCTCTTTAACTTCAGTCACACCTAATGAACGATTAACTACCCAAAAATAGGCATCATTGAAATGTGAAAACATAAATGAACCTATTGAACAACCTAATCCCGCCATAATTGGATTAACTCCTAACGTACCAATCATTGGTGCAGTAATACTTGCAGCGGTAATCATTGCAACAACACCCGACCCTTGAATTAAGCGAATTAAAGTTGAAATAGTTAATGGTAATAAAATACCTGGCACACCAATTTGAACAATATATTGAGCAATAATTTGGCCTGTTCCGGAATCACGTAGTACCATGCCCAAAGCACCACCGCCACCAATAACTAATAGAATAATGCCTGCTGAACGTATAGAATTTTCCATTTGATGAACAACATCCTTACGTGGAAATGAATTTGTCAAGGACATTATTGCAATCAATAAGCCAATACCAACTGCGACAATAGGATGCCCCATTGTTTTTATCATAACCGCAATGGTATTATCCCATTTCATTTCACCGACTAATGTAGCACTTAGAATCAAAATAATAGGAGTAATAATTGGAGAAAACGATGCTAAAGCACTGGGTAAGTGTTGATCATCTTCGATATCATTAGGTTTGATAGTCAATCGTTCACGAGTAAAATTTTCACCATCTTCTGTTGGAATTTGATAAATACTACGCCCCACATAACGCGTGTAAATAAATCCTGCAATCGTAATAGGAATAGCAAGTACCATTGCCCAAAGCATGTACTCACCAAGTCCAATACCAAATTGAGAAACAACACCAAATGGGCCAACAGCTGGTGGAATCATGCTATGGCTTATAACTAACCCCATTGCTAATGTTGATCCTAAACCAACAACCGATTTACCAGTACTCCGTGAAATTGCTTTAACTAAAGGTAATAAAACAATAAAGGCTGAATCACAAAATACAGCTAAACTTACTAACAAGCCAATAATTACCAGCGCTAATTCTTCTCTGCCTTTTCCTAGTAAATTAATGAAGACTTGAGCCATCTTTTGTGCTGCGCCACTCATTTGTAAAATGGCCCCCATCATGACACCAAAACCAATTACAATACCAATATTACCTAGTGTATTGCCAAATCCTTTACTAATGGTAGCTATCATAAATTGACCTGGCATACCACCAAGTGACCCTGTAATAAAGGCTGAAATAATCAACGCAGGGAAAGCTTGAATTCTTGTTTTCAAAATCATAAAAAGTAATAACGTGATGGCAACTAATAACCCTGCAATCATTCTCCAACTATTTTTCTCTATAGTTTCTAAACTACCTAGATAAAAGACAATCAGTCCCACTACAAGCAAAATAATACCATTAAGCATGACATAAGGATAAAGTGTCTTTTTTGGATTATTTTTTTTTGACATATAAATTCTCCTTTCGATAGAGAACAAATGCTATCGAATATAAAATTATCTAAAGCAAAAACCACATTGATTAGCATTTGAATTTTGGTGCATACAATGCAGCTAAACGGATTGCCTCAATTAAACTAACTGCATTGGCAATCCCCTTTCCTGCGATATCATTTGCTGTACCGTGATCAACAGAAGTCCGAAGAATTGGCATACCATTAGTAATTGAAATAGTACGATGGAAATCAACCATTTTAGTCGCAATATGACCTTGATCATGGTAAGGAGATAAAACAGCATCATAAGCTCCCCCCATAGCAAAATAAAAAACACTGTCAGCTGGTTTAGGACCACTGATATTAATTCCTTTCTGCTGTGCCATCTCAATACCAGGTAACAAAATATCGTCATCTTCATGACCAAATAGACCATGTTCACCGCAATGAGGATTAATACCAGCTACCGTCATTTTAGGATTTTTAATACCTAATTTGATCAAAGCATCATTACAACGAACAGCATAATCACAAACTCTTTCGGGAGTTAAAGATTGAATGGCATTAACTAAAGACACATGGCGAGTTAAAAAAAACACTCGTAGATCTTTGACCTGAAACATAGTCAAAGGATCTTGACTATTGGTTAAGTCAGCTAAAATTTCAGTATGACCAATATAGTTAACTTGACCTGCTTTTAATGATTCCTTATTAATTGGCGTTGTAGCTATAGCATCAAGCTTACCTTGCATAGCTAGCTCAGTAATTTTTTTGATATAATCAAATGCCGCTTTCCCACATTGACCTTCAATTTTTCCATTTTTGAATGTACTATAATTTAACTCACCACACTGAATAAGGTTTAAAATATTTGGTTCATCCCGCACTTGTGATAAATCGTTAATAACATTGATGTGTAGGTTAACTTTGGAAAAGTTACACGCATCGGCTAAGATTTTTTTATCCCCAGTGACTACCACACAACCATATTGATATGTTTCTGGTTCGGCGATACTTTTAACAACAATTTCTGGTCCTATTCCAGCAGGATCACCCATTGGTACCCCGATCATACAACGACGACTCATTTTTCGACTCCTTAGAAATAGTAATAAAAAACATAGAATGAATAATTTTTAAATAAATCAGTTACACAATTATGGATTAGGCTTTTGACTTTCATGAGATGAAATCTTAGTACTTAAATAATCAATGCAGTGAACTAGTGTATTGTCATTACCCACAAATCCACCTTTTGTTACAATTGAATAACCATCACATTTTCCTCCCACCAAATGCCCATAAACTGTTAAAGGTTCAATTTCATCTTTTAACAAAAAACCACTACTCCCCAAACGATTAACAACATTCACTGTTACATCTCCACCACTCGTGTAAATACCGCGAATGATTGATTCAGGGTGAAACAAAACTTGAGCAGTAATTTCTGCAATTCCTTTATTTAATGCATTACTTATTTCAACTATGCTCATATTGTAGCCTTCTGCAAGGCTAGTCAGATTAGAGACCTGCTCAGGTGTTTCAACCGTATCAATGCCAATTACATCAAACTGCTCTATTTTGGTTAATAATCTAGTTACAATCGGTTCGGCTTTTTTGGTATCTTTAGATATCTCAATTAATTCACTTACCAACACTGTTTCTAACCACACTTTTCGATCGTATTTCAACTTTTTAATTTGTCGTTGGGTTAATTCAGACACACTACCAATTGCAATAAAAACTTTATTTGCCATCTTTCGCTCACTTGAATAGCGCAAATGCGCAAATTGTGCAGTAAAAGGACCAGGATCAACACAAAAAACAGGTAAATCGGCATTATTTGCAGCTTGCGCAATAACACTTATATCGGTATCGGTTGTTGCATCAAAGATCACAATACGTCCACCTTGCTGATAAACCTGCTTTAGCCTTTGCTCTATTCTTTCTTTACCTTCTAAAACATCTTTTAGGGCTATATGTGAAATAGGATAACGAGACTGGCATCGAAATAATTCAAGAATAGATGATTCAGTCATAGGATTTTTAGGATCATTACGCATGGCAGTATTTTGTAAAGGAATGCCATTGACTAATAGAGAACCACCAACACAAATTCTATCACTTGAAGGATAAACTGGTACAACCAATGCCATTAAGTCAGGATCATTATCAATGACAGCATCGACTTCAGCCCCTAAGTTACCACGTAATGTTGAATCAATACGTTTACTAATAAGGGGACGATATTGTTTAAACTGACTGATACAATTAACAACACGAGAATAAGCTTCCTTATATGGAATTGAGCGAGAGTCTGTTGCAAACGAAATCACATCAAATCTAGTTAAATCTTCATTAAAACTTTCTAAACATGTAATTGCATTGAACCCTTTTTTGCTTAACAATGCACTCGTGGCATTGGCGCCTGTTAAATCATCGGCTACAACGGCTACTTTCATATATTTGCTCCCTATCGATACTTAAGTTCATTAAATGAACTCATTTTTATACATCTTCACAAAACGGTATTTTCAAATATGGTTAATACCCTCCTTAATAAATAAACTTAATATCTTGATTCACTAATTTTTTTTCGAAACTTTCAGGAAATTTTTTTTCTGTGATTAAATAATTAAATCGATTCAAATCACAGATCTTAAATCGACAACGTAATCCTAATTTGCTACTATCAACTAATAATGCTGATTGAATCGATCTTGATACAGCCATCCATTTACAATCAGCTTTAATTTGTGTTGTAGTAAGTGCACCATCTTCAAAATTAAAACCATCAGCACCAATAAATGCCAAATCAATAACCTGTTCAGATAAATATTTCATTGTCTGAGTGTTATAAGTTGCAACAATGGAGTTTTGTACTTCCCCAGGGCAAATAATAGTATTGATCTCTGGACGATGAGTTAATTCAATCGCAATATGTAAATCAGGTGTAATAGCAGTGATAGGAACATTGATATTAAGAGCAAATTCTCGCATAGTGGTTCCCGCATCAATAAAAATAACCATACCAGGTTGTAATAAGCCGGCTGCAATTTTACCCACCTTTTTTTTACTTTCTGAAAAACGGCTTTGTTTGACATTGTAAAGCGGAGTACCATTTAAAAAACTTCGCTTTATTTCACCACCATAAGAAACTCTAACTAGCCCCTTTTCTTGCAAAATTTTTAAATCACGACGTATACTCATATGTGAAACTGAAAATAGATTCGATAACAAATTAATAGTAGCGACATCATACTCATCTAAATATTCGAGAATTCGTTTATATCTTGGTAATTCTTGGTTCATAAGATATCTCTCTGTTAAGTTGGATTAATTGTAAATAGTTAATAATGCAAAATATGTTAATCATTTAACACTTTCACACCACAATTTAACAATTGTGATCACAGTCAAACTTTAATGTTTTGATGGATAGATTTTTGTTAATCATTGAGATTATTTTCACCATTACACATAAAATTATTCATAGAAACTACTATAGAAACAAACCTAAGTAAGCAGTACATTTATATAAATAATTCAAAAAAATATACTTTAAATAAAGAAATGGAATAATCATATGCTAAATAAAAATGAAATCATTCAAACAGCAAAACAGGTTTTACACACAGAGGCAAAAGGTATTAAATCAATTATCAGCACGATCAACGAAAATTTTGTTAAAGCTGTCGAATTAATTCTAACAACTAAAGGGAGAGTTATTGTTACTGGTATAGGCAAACCCGGTTATATTGCACACAAGTTATCAGCAACATTAATGAGTACTGGAACACCTTCATTTTATTTGCATCCAGCTGAAGCCATTCATGGTGATTTAGGGAGTATTACCAAAGATGATATCATCATTGCTATATCAAATAGTGGTGAAACTTCTGAAATTGTTAATATTTTACCAACTATTAAATTAATCGGTGCACCGTTAATTTCAATATGTGGTAATGCATCATCAACACTGGCTCAATTTGCTAGCTGCCATTTAAACGCACAAGTTAAACAAGAAGCTTGTCCACATAATTTAGCACCAACAACCAGCACCACAGTACAATTAGCACTAGGCGATGCACTAGCTATAACGATAATGCAAGCAAAAGGATTTACCGATAAAGACTTTGCGTTTTATCATCCTGGTGGTAACTTAGGGAAAATACGATTAAAGACGGTTAAAAATTTGGTTAAAATGCAGAATAGAAAAGCATTTATAACATCAGAAAAAAATATATATAACGCTATTTTTGTAATGACTGATTCAGGCATTGGCGCAGTTGGTGTGATAGATAAAAACAATATTTTACTAGGCATCATCACCGATGGTGACATTAGAAGACAGCTCAAAGTTTATCCCGATTTACTAAATAAAAATGTAAAAGAAATAATGATAACCAATCCTACAACAATAAATGAAAATCAATATGTTAGTGAAGCAATTTTAGTTATGGAACACCATAAGCCTAGACCTATCACTGTTTTACCTGTAATTGATGATAAAAATCATTTTCTTGGGATGATGCATATTACAGACATTCATCATTAAAATTTATTTTTATCAAAAATAATGTCTTGCAAATTATGCTAGTGGAACCTTATTAAAATAACTATATAAACTAAAATGAGCACTCGAAAAATTTATCATAAATCGTTATCATAAGCAGATTAATTTTATTGGTTAAGGAAAATAATCATGATTGTTGTAACGGGCGGTGCCGGATTTATTGGTAGTAATATTGTGAAAGGTCTGAATGATCTAGGACATAAAGACATTTTGGTTGTTGATGATTTAACCGACGGCACTAAATTTGCCAATTTAGCTGATCTAGATATTGCCGATTATATGGATAAAGACGAGTTTATTGCAGCTATTATTAGTCATGAAGATCTTGATATTGATGTTGTTTTTCACCAAGGTGCTTGTTCATCAACCACTGAATGGGATGGTAAATTTATGATGGAAAACAATTACGACTATTCAAAGGACTTATTGCATTATTGTTTAGACTTCAACATTCCATTTCTATATGCATCATCAGCTGCGACGTATGGCGGACGCAGTGATAACTTTATTGAAGACCGTGCTTACGAAAAACCTTTAAATGTTTATGGTTATTCTAAATTCTTATTTGACCAATACGTAAGACAACTGTTACCCCAAGCTAATTCACCGGTTTGCGGATTCCGTTATTTTAATGTCTATGGACCTCGCGAATCGCACAAAGGCAGCATGGCGAGTGTTGCATTTCACTTAAATGAACAGATTAACAAAGGTGAAAAACCAAAACTTTTTGCTGGCAGTGAAAATTTTAAACGTGACTTTATTTATGTTGGTGATGTCGTTGCGGTCAATTTGTGGTTCTGGAAAAACAAAATCTCGGGCATTTATAACTGTGGAACAGGTCGAGCAGAATCATTTCAAGCTGTTGCTGATGCAGTACTTAACTACCATAAAAAAAGCGAAATTGATTATATTCCTTTCCCTGATCATCTAAAAGGACGCTATCAAAGCTATACCCAAGCTGATCTGACTAAATTTAGACAAACGACATGTTCAATCGAATTTAAAACCGTTGCAGAAGGCACTGCTGAATATATGAAATGGCTAAATGAACAATAAAACGGAATTAATTAAATGAAAACACTCATTATTGGTCCTTCATGGGTTGGCGATATGATGATGTCGCAAAGTCTGTATCGTACATTGAAACAACTTGATTCTAATAACCAAATTGATGTTTTAGCACCTGCTTGGTGTCGAGCGCTGTTAAATAAAATGCCAGAAGTGAATCAAGCAATTGCAATGCCATTAGGGCATGGTGAGTTTGCTTTAGCAAAACGTCACGAAATAGGAAAATCACTACGTGATAACCATTATGATCAAGCAATTGTGTTACCTAATTCATTTAAATCCGCATTAATCCCATTTTTTGCAAAAATATCTAAACGCACAGGTTGGAAAGGTGAAATGCGTTATGGATTATTAAATGATATACGAAAACTTGATAAGCAGGCCTTTCCACTAATGGTTGAACGCTATGTTGCACTTGCTTATCCTAAAAATCAAATTCACTCGGCATCGGACTTACCACAGCCTCTGTTATGGCCTAAACTCAATGTTGAACAAGATGAAATAACGCAATCACTTTCAACTTTTACAATTGCACAAGATAAACCATTAATTGGTTTTTGCCCAGGCGCTGAATTTGGCCCTGCAAAACGTTGGCCAGATTATCATTACGCAGCTCTTGCCGATATGCTAGTTCAACAACATGCTAAAATTATTATTTTTGGTTCAGTAAAAGATCGCAACGTTGGTGAACAGATTATTGCAAAAATGACACATGGCGATCAATGTATTAACTTAGCTGGACAAACCCAATTAGAACAAGCAGTGAGTTTAATTGCCGCTTGTAAAGCGATTGTTACTAATGATTCCGGATTAATGCATGTTGCTGCTGCATTAGATAGACCACTGGTGGCACTTTATGGACCAAGTAGCCCTGATTTCACACCACCATTATCAAATAAAGCCGAAGTTATTCGTCTAATTACTGGCTACCAACGTGTACGCCAAGGTGATGCTGAACAAGGCTATCACCAAAGCTTAATTGATATTAAACCTGATAACGTATTTGAGACATTAATGAAACTCATTATGCGTTGTGAAAAGAGTAATGGATAATGCGTGTACTAGTTGTTAAAACATCATCCATGGGGGATGTACTTCATACTTTACCAGCATTAACTGATGCGGCCAACAGCTTATCAAATATAGCTTTTGATTGGGTAGTAGAAGAAAATTTTGCCCAAATACCCAGTTGGCACTATGCAGTAAATAAAGTGATCCCTGTTGCAATAAGACGCTGGAGGAAAAGCTGGTTTGCCAAAACAACTCGCCAAGAACGTCATGACTTTATCCAGACCTTAAGACAACAACAATATGATGCGATTATTGATGCGCAAGGACTTATTAAAAGTGCATTCCTTATTACTCGTAAGGCTCAAGGCATTAAGCACGGTTTAGATCGAAAAAGCATCAAAGAGCCCATTGCCAGTTGGTTTTATGATGTAAAACACAATGTACCCAAACAGATGCATGCCATTGAGCGCATTAGATTGCTGTTTGCGCAAAGTCTACAGTACCAACTACCTAATTCAATGGGTGATTATGCCATTGCGCGCCACTTTTTATCTTCACTACCTAGCGATAATCAGCAGTATCTAATTTTTTTACACGCAACAACCCGCGATGAAAAACATTGGAGTGAAGACGCTTGGCGAAAATTAATTAAATTAGTTGAACCAACAGGATTAAGAATAAAGCTACCTTGGGGGGCACCACATGAACAAGCACGAGCAATTCGCCTAGCTCAGGGATTTCAACATGTCGAAGTACTTCCCAAATGTCCACTTTCTGACATAGCAACCATTATTGCTGGAGCAAAAGCGGTTGTTTCGGTTGATACAGGACTAAGTCATCTAACTGCTGCATTAGATCGTCCCAATATTACTTTATTTGGCAAAACTGATCCTAAACTAATCGGAGGATATGGAAAAAACCAATTCAGTATTATCTCAAACGAAAAAAGCATGCAAACCATTCAAGCCGAACAAGTTTATCAACAATTAGCTAATTTTTTATAAGTTAACCAAAAGGAAAGTATGCAATGAATAAATATAGCGAACTTATTTGCGAAAAATACGCACAAATTGGCAGTAACGATCTGGGTTATATTGAAGATGCCTTAGGAGCTGTTATGCAAGTGTTGGACGATATTGTTCGTAACGATCAAGTACCACAAGAACTAAAAGATAAAGCTGCTTATGCAGCAGCTAATTTATTGATCAGCGACTTTGATGTTAAATAGCCGCTGGTAAACTAATAATAAATCTCGTAGATTGCTCATCGGATTCAGCATAAATTGAGCCTTTATGCGTTTCAACAATGGATTTTACGATCGCAAGCCCTATGCCTGTACCCGAACTATCATTACCATTACGGTGGCGTGACTCATCAACCCGATAAAACCGATCAAAAAGATGTGGTAAATGTTTACTATCAATTTTTTTACCTGGATTAGCAATAATAATCCTAATGCGTTTTTCACTAACTTGACTTAAAGTTATTGTGATAATTTGGTTTTCTGGTGTATAACGAATTGCATTGGATAAAATATTACTAATTGCTCGCCCTAACATCATCTTGTCCCCTTGAATATGGGAACAGTTACCTTCAAGGTTAAAGATGATATTTTTCTCATCAGTCAGTGGTTCAAAATACTCACACATCATTGTGATCATATCATGTAAATCAATATCAATTAAATTGGGTACCAATTGACGATTATCTGCTTGTGCTAAAAATAGCATATCAGAAATCATCTGCGACATTTTTTCGTATTCTTCTAAATTAGAATATAAAATCTCACGGTATTCGTTAGTCGATCGAGCATTACTAAGCACAATTTGTGTTTGTGTTGTTAGATTGGTAATAGGTGTTCGCATTTCATGAGCAATATCTGCCGTAAAATTTCGTTGACGCTGAAACACATCCTCCATACGATTAAGCATATGATTAAATGCTTTTACTAAGCTAACGTATTTAATGGGAACCAAAGATGTAGGAATACGGTAATTCAAGCTTTTAAGATTAATTTTCTCGATCTTTCTAATCAATCGATTTATGGGTTTTTGAGTAAAATAGATACTAATAAAGGAACCAATTAATGCCAAAATACAAGCAATACCAATAAGTAATCCTAAACCATCGTGTAATCGTTGAATAAATTCAATATATAAATCACGACCAACAGCAGCTATAGTAGTGTATTGTTTACCATTTTCAATAACAACGCTTGACGCAGCAACCCGATACGATGCTTTATCTTGATTCCAAATAGTTGTGCTGTGATTTTTAATAATGGCATCAAAATCAATTTGAGTTTTAGCAAAGGCTAAATTTGGACCACGGGTTCGATAAACAATTTTACCTGTATCATCAATAACATAAACAAACAAACGATGATGACCAGTTAAAATTAGTAATAAATTCTGAATAAACTCATCACGATTATCATCTGGAGAATAGTAAACAAGCTCGCGTTCAATAGAATCAATAACCGAATTAAGTTCGGAGACATTGTGTTGAATTGATATTTTTTCAAAAGAGTGTTCAATTAAAAAACTGAAACAATAAAGCAGACCACTTGTTAACAAACAAACAGCAAGCGGCAAACGAAATGAGATTAACTTACTCGTTTTCATCCAAGACATCTAACTTATACCCCATTCCACGAACTGTATGAATTAACTTTGGTTCAAAATCGGCATCGATTTTATTACGTAATCGTCGAATCGCGACATCAATCACATTAGTATCGCTATCAAAATTCATATCCCAAACTTGAGACGCAATTAAGGAACGAGGCAACACCTCTCCTGGATACCGTAAAAAATACTCTAACAATAAAAATTCTTTATTAGTTAAATCAATACGTTTATCTCCACGAGTTACTGTTCGTTTATGAAGATCCATGACCAAATCAGCAATACTCAATTGAGAATTATTGACCTGAGGAACATTACGACGAAGCAGAGATTTAACTCGTGCTAATAATTCGGCAAACGAAAAAGGTTTTACTAAATAATCATCTGCACCTAAGTTAAGACCTTTTACTTTATCATCCACACTACCCATAGCTGTGAGCAACATAATTTGGACATCTTTACCTGCTTCACGCAATGACTGAACAATTTTCCAACCAACAATATCTGGCAACATGACATCTAAAATAATTAAATCATAGTCTTCAGTCATGGCTCGATGATAGCCATCAAGGCCATTATTTGTTAGATCAACAACAAATCCAGATTCAACTAAACCTTGGCGAAGATATTCACCTGTTTTTTGCTCATCTTCAACTACTAACAATTTCATATTTGAATACTTCCTTTGTTATTTGTCTGATTGCCGAAATTGCATAACAATGCTATAGAATAAATGACAGACGCTAAACCAACCATGATAAATTTATGACTATTTTGTAATAATAATGTCATCAATTAGTTGGTTTTTTTTTGTTATAGTAGCCACACAATGATTCATGAAGCTAGACATTACTGTTTCATTGTTTTATTTCCTTTCATCCATTCCTTGCAATTTAATGCACCCTAGTTTATCTAGGGTTTTTTTTATTCTAAATCGATGTAAGTTTGCATATAAACTGAAAACAGCAAGCAGTTAGGTATAGATGTCGGAGTATTTTAGCAAATAATATTCTATATTCTACATTCTTTTACTTTCTTTTACTTTTTACACAACACAATACCTGTTTCAATATGATCGGTATAAGGAAACTGATCAAACATAGCAAAATGTTGAATTGAATGTGTTTTGGTCAATAGCTGCAAATTATCACGCAATGTATAAGGATTACACGAAATATAAATAATAGTTTTATAGGATTTCAATATATCAATGGTATTTAAATCCAATCCACTGCGGGGTGGATCAACAAGTACCGTATCACACTGATAATCATCTAAATTAATCCCTTTTAAACGATTAAACTCGCGTTCTTTTTTAATTGCGCAAGTAAATTCTTCGGCCGATAATCGTACAATAATAAGGTTATCAATATGATTAACAGCAATATTATACTGAGCTGAATAAACCGATGCTTTAGCTATTTCGGTAGCCAACACTTTGCGGAAATTTTGTGCCAGCGCTATTGAAAAGTTACCATTACCACAATAAAACTCAAGTAAATCACCTAACGAGTTTTTAGTGACTGATATAGCCCACTGTAGCATTTTAATATTTACCGCAGCGTTAGGCTGAGTAAAACTATTTTCGACTTGACGATAAACGAACACTTTATCCATTACAGGCAAAACTTCATCAACATAATCGACATCTATGGCAATTTTTTGATTACTTGCTCGCCCAACGATATGAACATCTATCCCCTGCTCAGCTAATTGCATTTTTAATTTTTTTGCTTCAATAATCCATGCATCATTTAACTTTTTATGATACAAAAGCGTAATCAATAGCTGACCACTTAATGTCGAAAAATAATCAATTTGAAATAATAAATGGCGAAGTAACTGATTATGTTGCAACAAAGGCAAAATAGCTTGCATGGATCGATTAATGAGTTTAGTTGCGATAGGAAATTCATCGACCCTAATCCTTTTTTTTGTTTTTTTATCATACATAACATGATAAAGGTCTTCGCCATCATGCCAGATTCTAAACTCGGCACGCATACGATAATGGCTTATAGGCGATGAATAAACTGCTAATTCGGGAAGTGAAAAGTCTGATAATAATGCCTTTAAATTATCTACTTTTTTTTCTAATTGTTGATTATAGTTATCATTCGAAAAACATTCAGTCATAGTCATTATCTGGTAGTGATTATAGGAGTACTATTTAATATGAAATTCTAAATTAATTTGCGTTAGCTTATAAAATGGTTAAGCACCAAACTATTTAAATTAATTTAATGTCTACAGTGTAAACAAATAATCATTTCGCATGGCATAACCACGCCTTAATCTTAGCATAAATAACCAATGATGATAAGTTTTGCTGAAATAAAGCGTATAATTATCAGACATACAGACAGGCTTTAAATCACAAAAAATTACCAGCAATTAAACACCTCATAAAGAACGAATAATAATCCATCACACTTTTATTGATTGTAGTTATAACAATTGCCGTTATAATGTGCCCTATAATTTTAGATAACAAGAACACTATGACAGCACACACTTTTTCTGATTTAGAATTAGATGATATATTAATTCACAATCTTCAAGAACAAAATATAAATACTCCAACAGTTATACAAGCGCAAACCATTCCCGTTGCTTTAGATGGCAAGGATATTTTAGGTTCCGCTCCCACTGGTACCGGTAAAACACTGGCTTTTTTAATTCCTGCTGTACAACATTTATTGGACTTTCCACGCCGTAAACCTGGTCCACCACGCATTTTGATATTAACACCAACACGAGAGCTTGCTATGCAAATTGCTGAACAAGCCAAATTATTAACAGAATCGACACATTTAAGCATTGCAACTATTACCGGCGGTGTTGCGTATATGAATCACGCCGAAGTATTTAGCAAAAATCAAGATATTGTTATTGCTACAACCGGTCGTTTATTACAATATATAAAAGAAGAAAATTTTGATTGTCGAGCTGTTGAAATGTTGATTTTAGATGAAGCGGATCGCATGCTAGACATGGGCTTTTCTCAAGATGTTGAAACTATATCAGCCGAAACTCGCTGGCGTAAGCAAACCTTATTATTCTCAGCTACACTTGAAGGCGAAGGACTACATAATTTTGCCAGTCGAATTTTGAATGCACCAATCGAAATCAACGCCGACCCTTCGCGTAAAGAACGCAAAAAGATCTTACAATTTTATTATCGTGCTGACGATCTAACTCACAAAGTAGCCCTGCTTACTCATTTGTTAAAACAAGAAGAATTAAAAAAAACAATTGTATTTGTTCGTAAACGTGAACGTGTGCACGAATTAGTTAGTCTGCTGCATCAAGCAGGCATACATAGTTGCTATTTAGAAGGCGAAATGGTACAAGCAAAACGCAACGAAGCAATCAAAAGAATTAGTAATAATATCGTTAATGTACTGGTTGCAACTGATGTTGCAGCGCGTGGGATTGATATTGACGATATAACACACGTTATTAATTTTGATGCCCCGAAAACCGCCGATGTTTACTTACACCGCATTGGTCGCACAGCTCGCGCTGGAAAAAAAGGCACTGCAATAACACTAGTCGAAGCGCATGATAACGAATTGTTGCAAAAAATTGAGCGCTATATTCAAGAACCGATCAAATTAAGAACTATTGACGAATTGCGTCCTAAAACGAAAGCGCCAAAACCAGCAACTAAGAAAAAACCTTCACAAAAGGCAAAATTAAAAAACGCCAACAAAAAAGAAGATGTAAAAAAGAAAAAAGTAAAGCAACGCCATCGAGATACCAAAAATAAAGGCAAACCCAAAAAATCAATAATTAATGCCTAACAATAACTCACACATCAATAGTTTAAAGTTATGGTATCAATTGTTTATAACAACTTGGACAATAAGTTTAAATCGCTATAATACGTAGCAACAAATTTGCACTAATACATAGGAGAAAAAAACGCATGACATTAGTCACTCGTAAAGCACCAGATTTCACATCAGCAGCTGTTTTAGGTTCTGGTGAAATAGTTAACAACTTCAATTTATCACAACATATTCAAGGTAAATATGCTGTTGTATTCTTTTGGCCAATGGACTTCACTTTTGTTTGCCCATCAGAAATTATTGCATTTGATCACCGCCTCGAAGAATTTAAAAAACGAGGAGTTGAGGTAATTGGTGTTTCAATGGACTCAGAATACGTGCACAATGCATGGCGCAATACCCCACAAGATAAAGGTGGTATTGGCGAAGTAAAATTCCCAATTGTTGCCGATGTTAAACATTCAATTATGCAAGCTTATGGCATTGAACATCCTGAAGCAGGTGTTGCATTACGTGCTTCATTCTTTATTGATAAAGAAGGTATTGTACGTCATGAAACTATTAACGATTTACCTATCGGCCGCAACATCGACGAAATGATTCGTATTGTTGATGCACTTCAATTCCATGAAGAGCATGGCGAAGTATGTCCAGCACAATGGACAAAAGGTAAAAAAGGCATGAAAGCAAATCCAAACGGCGTTGCTAGTTTCTTAAAAGAGCATGCTAACGAAATCTAATTTCTGTTTATTCATCCAATGATCTTCATTTACATTTTACATTGCCGGAGTTTATCTCCGGTTTTTTTATCCTCAAAAAATTAATAGAAAATAATCATAAAGTAACATGTAAACCCACAACACCAATAATAATAATAGAAAGCCCACACAAACGAGGAAAGTTTCTAGGCTCATTAAACAACAACATATTAGCTAACACAGCACCCGATGTACCAAGCCCCACCCAAACAGGATATACAATACTTAAATCAAGATAATGAAGCGAAAAATAAAAAAGGACAAAAGAAACAAAAAATCCTCCCCAATATAACGCAAGTCTAAACAAATTTTTTTGCTCAGCATATAGCTTAAGGCCAATCGCACCAGCAACTTCAAAAACTGACGCGATCAATATCAACAGCCATCCCATGATTAAAATTGTCCTTTATTATAATATTAACTATCGGCTCGTTTGAGTTGTATAACACCAATAATAATTAGTGCCACAAAAAAAAGTTGAATTAATTTAATCTCTTTTCCAAAAAGCAACATATCAATCGCAGTTGCGCCAATCGCACCAACACCCGAAAATATGGCATAAACCGTACCTGTAGGGATTGTCTTACAAGCATTAGTCAAAAACGTAAAATCAACAATAATGAGAAACACAATAATACCCCATTGCCAAAGCTCGGTTGCGATACTAAATCCTAGAATCCAACATAATTCAAAAAAGCAGGTCAGCATCACAAATGCCCACTCTCTATTCACGCTAAACATAGCTACCTCGCTTCGCTATTTTATTTTTGCCTTAGCAATCATTTTTTACTGCAATCTATTTTAAGTATAATGCTTGATTATGCTCTATTGCCGATAAGCAACGACAAAACAAAAGATGGTTCGCAAATAAAAGGATCTGCCACCAAAAGATGTCAATTGTTATATACTCCTAACGATTAAACCAAAATCGTTTAACGTTTATGAAACATCTTAACAATTTTTATTCTTATTTTTCAAATAAGTAAATGATTCTATAATGAAGAATTACAAATGGCAAGGACAAAATTGTACAATTCAACATTTTACCATTTATACAAACTCTCCTCCACCACCTTTATAGGCCGATTTTTTTGAAAGATATAAACGAAACAGATGAATTGTTAGAAAAAAATAAAAATAGTTATATCTTTTTCAATTTAATTTAGAATCGTTATAGAATAATAAAATAGCACTTTTGGGCTATTTTATAAGTAAAACATCAAGTAGACGTTTTTTTTACACTTCTAAAATATCGACATTTATAGGATATATCAGTAGTTTAAATCAAATAAAAAGGAAGATAGCATGTCAAAAAAATCAGACAATGAGTTCAAAGTGGGTATAAAAGCCTATGTATCACTGGTGGTGGCAATTTTGTTTTTTTCGGGGTTGTTTTTTAATGTAGAGGGTAAAGAATGGCTAGGTGCATTTGATTTTACTAGCTTAAGCGGTAAATTTGGCACCATGCTTCATCCTGAAAAGAACACCTTTGTAGGCGAAGGGGGTAACAGTGCAAGAGCTGGTTTTATTTTTGCTTTATCTCTTATACCAACGGTTATGTTAGCTTTAGGCGTATTAGAGATTTTTACCCATTACGGCACAATCCGTGCAGCACACAAATTGTTAACGCCATTATTAAAACCAATTTTAGGCGTTCCGGGCAAAACTGGACTTGCATTAATTACCGATCTACAAAGTACTGATGCAGGTGCGGTATTAACCAAAGAATTATATGACGAAAAGCAAATTACCAAAAAGGATCTGATCATCATTAGTGCTTGGCAATATTCTGGTGCAGGTTTAATCAATAACTACTTTTCGATTGGTTCAGCATTATTTGCCTCAATGACCGTGGCTATTTTTATTCCTCTTGTCATTATGTTAGTGCTTAAATTTGTTGGCGCTATACTGGTCCGCTTGGTATTAAATTCAATTTATAAAAAGGATTTTATCAATGAGTAATTCACAAAAACAAACAAATAACCCTTTAGATATCTTTGTTATTGGTGCACGTAAAGGATTCAATATCGCCATTAATAATTTAATGCCAAACATCTTAATGGCATTTGTTATCACCGAAATTTTAAAACGTTTAGGCATAATGCAATTTATTGGAACTTATTGCGCGCCAGTCATGGAAATTTTTGGCCTACCTGGCGAAGCCATTACCGTACTATTGACCGCATGGTTATCAGCATCAGCGGGAACTGGTGTTGCCGTTAACTTATTTACTAGTGGCACACTCAATGCAACAGCAATAACCATCCTTGCTCCCGCTATTTTCTTAATGGGTTCACAATTGCAATATATGGGACGATTATTAGGCGTTGCAGATGTACCTAAAAAATACTGGCCTTTACTCATGTTAAACAGTATTTTTAATGCACTAATTGCAATGGTTATTATGCGATTTATTGTTTGATAAAGGAGATCTCAATGTCTAATGTATTAGAACATTATCAATATTTACATCAAATTCCTGAATTGGGATTTGAAGAACACAAAACATCGGCATATATTGCAAAGCAACTTGAACAAGTCGGCTATAAAGTAACCCGCAATGTCAATAACACAACTGGCATAGTTGCCCAATATGATAGCGGAAAACCAGGTCCTGTTCTGGCTTTACGAGCTGATATGGATGCATTGGGTCATATCATTGATGGTAAGCATTGTGCAAGGCACACATGTGGTCATGACGGCCACTCATCAATATTATTAACTGCGGCACAAGAACTAATCAAAGAAAACAACATCAAAAAAGGACGATTAAAACTGATCTTCCAACCAGCTGAAGAGCTTGGTTCAGGCGCTTTAGCTATGATTGAAGGTGGCGTTATTGACGATGTTGACATGATTATCGGTCTACATTTACGCCCTAAAGATGAATGTCCTAAAGGCTTTGCCTCAGCAGCCATGTACTATTCGGCATCCACTACCGTTGAAGCAAATATTCATGGAATACCTGCGCATGGAGCTCGCCCACATTTAGGCATTAATGCACTTGATGCAGCAACACTTGCCATTCAAGCGGTTAACACCATTCACCTTGCACCAAGTTTAACTTATAGCGTCAAAGCAACACGTTGCATTTGTGATGCAGGAGTAACTAATGCCATTCCATCTGAAGCATATGTATGTTGGGATCTAAGAACCTCAACAAACCCAGCTATGAATGAACTCAAAGCCAAAACTCTAAATGCAATAAAACTCAGTGTTGAATCTATCGGTGGCAAAGTGGATATCAATGTCACTAAAGAGATCCCAGCTGCTGAAATTGATAACGATGTCACCCAAATTATTGCCGAAGCAATTGTTGATGTACTTGGAAAAGAAGGCTTAAAAGATCCAATCTTTACTCCAGGTGGAGAAGATTTTTTCAACTATCCATGTCAACGCAATGTCAAAGCTGGTTTTTGGGGATTAGGTGCTGATTTAACCCCAGGATTACATCATCCAGAAATGAAATTCGACACTTCAGCATTAGAAAACGGCGTCAAAATAACAAAAGCCTGTGCATTAAAAGTTTTGGGTAAATAATCTTTACTTTACCAAATAACTGATGGAGTTTGTTAACTAAAGCTAACATCTATACAAATTATACAGGTACTCAATATTTCGTTTTGTATATATTGAAATTATTTTGTAGATAGATTTAAAAGGAACTTCTAAAATATCCGCCAAGTAATTATTTTACATGGCGGCTTATTTTTTGATTCAAATAAACTTAAAATGAAATACTGGTACTAACAAAAAATGTGCGACCCGGTTCATTATAAGTTGCAGCACCGGCACCAGATACCGTAATTTTCCCTGTTTTTGGATGTTTGAGCGATGAAGAATTTCCTTCACGGAATAAACGTTTATTCAATAAATTATCGACACCTAATGTCAACGAAGCATTTTGATTAAATTGATATTGACTACTAAAATTTAAAATGGAATATGGGCTAAGTTGATGCGTTGAGCTATTAGTCGCCTTTTCACCAAAATAATCATATTTCTTAGGTCTTTGTTTACCGTACCACGTGACAGATGTTAAAAATGATAGTTTATCTGTCGCTTGCCAATCAAATGATGAATTTAAAGTATATTTGGGAATAATCGATAAATAATCACCTGTTTGTTTGTTTTTTGACTGCAACATCCAAGTTAAATTATTACGCCAATTAATTTTATTCGTAACAGGTACAGTTAAACTTCCTTCAACCCCGTCAACAACAGATTTAGGAACATTTTGCCATTGAAATATATTTGATTCTCTAAATTTTTTATCACCACCTATTGCATGTCCAATAGGGGTTATTCCTGATTCGATTTTATTCCGATAATCATTACGGAAGTAAGTCACACCGGCAATTATCCCCTTATTATCATGAAATTCTAAACCAATTTCTTTATTAACACTTGTTTCGGCTTTTAAATGGTCATTACCAATTAAATAACAGCTACCACCAGCGCCATAACAACCTTGTCCACGGCTATAGAGTAAATAATTAGGATTAGATTGATACAAATTAGGTGCCTTATAAGCTCTAGCAATCCCTAACTTTAACGACAAATAATCATTTAATTCTTGCACCAAATTTAAAGCAGGACTCCAGTTACGACCTGATTGACTGTGATAATTAAATCTTAATGCAGGAGTTAAGATGGTAGATGATGTTAGCTCAATATTATTTTCAATAAATACTCCCCACAAATTTGCAGAAGAATATTCACTACGTTCAACTTCTTTAATCCAAGGAATACGACCACCTTCTTTAACTTCTTGCGTGTTTGAGCTTGGATCTTTCATACGTTGATGATTATATTCAGCACCAACAGTCACCGTTTGAGGTACAACAATAGTTAACGGCAAATTGGTTTCATGATGTAAGGTGACATTATTATATTTAATTGTTGAAAATTCATTATCACTAAATCGCCCTTCTGTTCCACCCGCTAATCCTTCGTTTAAACGACTATTTCGCGTTTTTTCGCTTTGAATATAAGACAACATACTGATACCACTATCCCAATATCCTCGATGGGTAAGAGCATAATTTTGACGATACATTCTATTGGTTTCATGATTGTATAGACGACTGACTAACTGATCTGGATTATTATTTTGCGTATCACCAGCATAAATATTACCTTGCCGACTAATACCAGCTTCAAACTCTAAAGATTGTTTATCGGTAATATCCCAGCGAAGTAGCCCGTTAAGATCTTTATTACGAACTCCTTCTCGACCTGCACTTACTGATGTTGGATTAATTTGATATTTTTGATTTATATCCCAATCATCTGCATCTGTTTTATTAATATTACCATATAAACGCATACTCAAATTATCAGTCAATCCACCAGTTAATAAAAAATCAGTTCTCTTAGAATTCCCTTCTTCACTGTGAACAGGCAAACTAATATAACTATTTAATGAACCATGCCATATATTTGTAGGTTGTTTAGTAATAATATTAATCACCCCACCCGCAGCTCCATCACCATAACGAGCAGCAGCAGGGCCTCGAATCACATCAATACGCTCGATAATATCAGCAGGAACCCAGTTACTATCACCTCGGGTATCTCGTTCACCTCTCCATCCATATCGAACAGACATACGGCTTTTTACCGGTTTACCATCAATTAAAATAAGTGTATTTTCTGGGCCCATACCACGAATATCAATCTGACGATTATTACCTCGTTGACCACTCGTTGAATTACCCGTTAAATTAACTCCGGGCATAGTACGGATAATTTCTGAAAGATCATTCTTTGGCGGCACTTTTTTGATATCTTGCTGAGTAATAATTGAAGTACCAAGCGCTTGTCTTGTTTGTTCTGCGGCAGTAATAACCATAACATCATCAGAATCAACCATTTTATCCGTTGAAGATTTTTGTTCATCAGCATAAGCGCAATGACACACTAAGCTAATTAAAAAGGATAAAAGACAAGTCTGTTTATATTTTAACATTACATTTCCCTATAATAAGATTCAACACATCTTTAATTAATAATAATTATCATTATCAATTTTGTAAATGAAATATCGTCTTCAATAAACAATTAATTAACCAATTAATTAAAAACTCGACATCAATTTTGTTATTAGTTTTTTATATTAAAAAAGGATTGAAACCTAATTAACGTTGAAATCCAATTTGGATACCATCTTGTAAAGCAATCATCGCTGAAGTTTTATGTGTTTGATTTGGATAAACGACATAACTGAGACGTAAATTTGAAATATTAGCCTGTTTTAGTTTTTCAAATAACTTTGTTATAGAATCAACCATTTTACGGTTTTGTCGATGCTTTAATAATTCTTCTTGTTTTATTTTGGATAGGCTTTTTTCAACTTCACTCAGAGATTGTTCACTACCACCTACAGAGATTAATAGATTAGTAGGTTGTTTTAAAACATGGCTATTTGGATTCTTAATGAATTGATCAAGCGTATCAAAAAGATATCCTCCACTAAACCACAACGAAGGACTTGATACGACATAAGTGTTGAAAACAGGTGGTTTGGTAAAAAAACAATACAATGCAAATAACCCACCGTATGAATGTCCAAAAATAGATTGTTTATGGGGATTAATAGCAAATCTTTTTTCCATAGCAGGTTTGAGCTCTTGCGAAATAAAACTAAAAAAAGCATCAGCACCGCCATACTGCTTAGGAAAGTTGATTTCTTTATTTGGGAGCACTTCTAAAGTATATACTTCTGGTTTGGGTAAATCATCAAGCGCTCGTCTACTTTCACCAAAATAATCAATAGCAACAATAATGCCATCTTGAATAATACAGCGTTCACACGTTTGAGTTGTTAATATATTATTCGCCGTTAAAAAGTAACTATCGCCATCTAACAGATAAATAATAGGCCATCCATCTTTAGGTATAGGTTTATTTGGTGAATAGATAGTAATTTTATAATCACCAATATATTTGGAATGAAATCTCTCCACGCTTACATTTTGTATAACAAGAGGATTAAATTTTGATGAGTTTGCTTGACAAGCAGTAAGCAATAAAAAAGCAAACAAATTGATAAGAAACAAACGTTGCATCATTATCCTAAATTAATAATGAGAATTATTAACAATTGTACATTAACAATGCAATTAATCGTAGTTTTATATGACAGTTATTATATTAACTAGCGTTTTTTTAATCTTAAATAACTAGCCATATTCCCCCTACAATTCAGCAGAATATGGCGATGTTCAATAATATTATTAAGCTATTTATACCGCTGTACTATTTGCTATTGTACAGTTGTATTACATTGATTTACGATACTCAACAATATCTTCAATGGTCACAACGGGCATATGATATTGTTTAGCAAACATAACCACTTCAGGTGCTCTTGCCATAGTACCATCATCGTTGGTTAACTCACACAGAACTGCAGCAGGTTTTAAGCCTGCTAGTGTCACTAAATCAATCGACGCTTCAGTATGGCCTCGGCGAACTAAAACACCGCCCTCTTTAGCAACTAAAGGAAACACATGCCCTGGATGATTAAGATCGCTCGGCTTAGCATTGTCATTCACCGCCGCCTTAATAGTTGTAACGCGATCAGCAGCTGATACACCAGTTGTAACTCCATTAGCGGCTTCAATTGAAATAGTAAATGCTGTATTGTTTTTGCTGGTATTATTTGCCACCATCATTGGCAACTGTAACTCATCACAACGTTTTTGTGGCAAACATAAACAAACAATGCCACTCCCGTAACGAATCGTCAGCGCCATTTGCTGGCTAGTGATAGACTCGGCAGCCCAAATAATATCGCCTTCGTTTTCACGGTCTTCATCGTCTAAAACCAACACACCTTGACCGGCTTGAATTGATGCGATCGCTTTTTTGACACGTTCGATGGACGTGCCAAACTCATTTAAATTAAACTGATTCATGGTAAATACCTATATATTTTCACTTGCTCATTTCATTATTTACTTAATCAACTTTAAATAGCCGTTTAACCATTTAACCACGATCTATTTAGCCATTAAATTAATTAAGTACAAATAAATAAAATACCAGAATCAGGGCAGTGCTCGACTAGCATGGTTTTGCCTTTCAGCAAATATTGGAAAGATAAGCAACTCTCTTTTATCCAGACTTTAACTGTCGGCTTTGGAATTTCACCAAATCTGCTTGACCTTAACCCGTTAAAATTAACTGAACAATAAAAAAATCACCACAGTTAACAAGACAAATTAAGCGCTCGTGGGCTATACCACCGGTGGGGACTTACACCCCGCCCTGAGAATTTTGCCAAAAAGATTGACAAGTCACACTATAATACAAAATGATAAAAAAAACACGGAGATTTTAATACGAAATATTGCCGCAAAGCGCGGCAATAATAGAAAGTGCGGTGTGTATTAATGCATACGAGATTCATTTATTCGACGTCGTTCAGCTTGACGCATCCATAACCATGAAATAAACCCGATAATACCAACTATCAATAAAATAATAGTTGCAAGCGCATTAACTTGCGGATCGACGCCTAATTTCACTTTTGCAAAGATCAACTTCGGTAATGTCTTTGCTCCCGGCCCCGTTACGAAATTAGCAATCACGACATCATCAAGCGACAAAGTAAAGGCTAATAACCAACCAGAAACTAATGCTGGTGCAATCATTGGCAATGTAATAATAAAGAACACTTTCAACGGATTAGCACCTAAATCTAAAGCGGCTTCTTCAATTGATTTATCAAGTTCACGGAGCCTTGCACTAATCACCACTGTCACATAAGCCATACAGAAGGTCGTATGCGCCATCCAAATAGTAATTGCGCCACGGTCTTTTGGCCATCCAAGAATTTGTCCCATACCGACAAATAAAAGCAATAATGCCAACCCTGTAATAATATCAGGCATAACAAGTGGTGCTGTTGTCATAAATGAAAACAGATTTGCCCCTTTAAATCGTTTAAAGCGAACAACAGCATAAGAAGCAAGCGTACCTAAAATTGTTGCAAAAGTCGCTGCACATGCGGCAATTACTAAACTCAGGCCAACAGCTTTAAATAGCTCTTCATTATGCATTAGCTCAAAGTACCATTTAGTTGAAAATTCAGCCCACACTGTAACTAAACGAGAACTATTAAATGAATAAACAATTAAAATAATCATTGGGATATATAAAAAAGAAAATACCACCAATAAAATAAGCCCTTTAAGGCATCGAAAAATTAGCGATAATGTCACAATCACTGTCACAATAAAACTAAAGATCAAACAGTTAACATATAAGCTCATATCGCTAAGCAGATTTAACCCAGCCGAACTAATCAATATCGATAGTACTAAAGAACCCAATAATAATGAGATAAATACAATCACAGAAGATCGCAAAATAACAGGTAAATCATTCATCTATTTACCCTCCATTTGTCGGCTTTGAAACTTATTGAAATAGTAAATTGGCACTATTAAAATCAACAACATAACTGTCGCAACAGCAGATGCTGCTGGCCAATCAGTATCCCGAGAGAATATAGTCCAAATTTGCGTACCAATCATGATACTTTGAGATGGTCCTAATAATTCAGGTATCACATATTCACCAACGGCCGGAATAAATACCAACATACCGCCTGCAATAATACCATTTTTGGTAAGTGGCACAATAATCTTGAAAAAGGTCCTTATTGGCTTACAACCTAAATCTAATGCAGCTTCAATTAACGTCGAATCCACTTTGCTTAATGAAGTATAAATAGGTAACACAACAAACGGTAAATAAGAATACACAATACCAATATAAACTGCCAAATAAGTCTTTATAATCACCAGCGGTTGATCAATAACCCCTAACCACATTAAAAAGTGATTTAACAAGCCTTCTTGATTTAAAATACCAATCCACGCATAAACTCGAATTAAAAATGACGTCCAAGACGGCAAAATAATCAACAATAACAGAATATTACGTGTAGATTGTTTACATTTTGAAATTGCCCATGCTAATGGGTAACCAATTAAAATACATAATATGGTTGAAATAGCCGCAATTTTTAATGATTCTAAATAAGACTCAATATAAATATTATCAGTAACTAAGTTAATATAATAACCAAAGTTCAAAGCAATATTTAGCAACCCGTCATCGAAACTAAACAAATCAGTATAAGGCGGAATCGTAAAGATTTTTTCAGAAAAACTAATCCTAAATACAATTAAAAATGGCAATAAAAAGAGCAAAAGCATCCATAAATAAGGAATGGCAATAACAATTAACCGTCCATAAAGAGTCATTAGATCGGCTTCTGAGCGTTGTTGTTGCATTTTTTTATAAGCAAAATAGATTGCCACAAGCCCCGCAGGGACAAATAATATACAGCCAGCGATAATCAGCCTATAAGCAAACCTAGATGGTTTATAATTTACTAAATATAACCCCAAGCATGACAATAAAAAGCTCAATGTCATTGCGGTAAATAGCGCATCTAAAAATAAGTTATCAAACGCCCCTGTTGTTGCAAAACGCAAATAAACATTGAGCAACACAAATGCATTTAACAACAATCCTAATACAATGGATCGCATTATGATATCCTCTTATGTTTATTCAGTAAGCACAACACAACTATCTACTTCCCAACTTAAGTTAACTATGTCACCCCAAGTTGGCATGCCTTTGCGATAGCGATGCTCATTTTGTAGCTGTGCAATGATAATTTGTCCACTTGGTAATTTAACGTGATAAATCGACAGATCCCCAAGGTAAGCGATTTCAACGACTTCACCAGTTGCCACATTGTAGGCATCTTCTGGGATTTCGTCGCATAGTTTAATTTTTTCTGGACGTAGTGCGACTTGTGTTGGCACACCTTCAACTGCAGGCGAATCATAATCGACTTTTAATGGATGCTTAATCATAGGGCAGCTAATGATCAAACCATCTTCTTGCGTCTCTTGCAAAATACCGTCAAAAACATTTACCGAACCAATAAACTCAGCACTATAACGGCAATTTGGGTGTTCATAAATCTCTTCAGGCTCACCGATTTGTACAAATTGGCCTTTATTCATAATGGCGATACGCCCTGCCATGGTCATAGCCTCTTCTTGATCATGAGTTACCATCACACACGTTGCGCCCACCTGTTCTAAAATGCTCACTACTTCAAGTTGCATACGATCGCGAAGTTGTTTATCTAACGCACCCATTGGCTCATCAAGCAACAATAATTTTGGCCGTTTGGCTAAACTTCTGGCTAAAGCCACACGTTGTCTTTGACCGCCAGATAATTGATGCGGTTTACGCTTACCAAATTGCTCCATATGCACAAGGGCTAACATTTCGTCAACGCGTTGTTTGATTTCGGCTTTATTTAATTTGTCTTGTTTTAAACCAAAGGCAATATTCTGCTCAACCGTCATGTGAGGAAACAGAGCATACGATTGAAACATCATATTAATTGGACGATCATAAGGTGGAACTTGTGATAAATCTTTACCATCAAGAATAATCTGCCCCGACGTAGGCTGTTCAAAACCGGCAAGCATTCGTAATAACGTAGATTTACCACTGCCTGACGCACCTAATAAAGCAAAAATTTCGCCAGTATAGATAGTCAAATTAACATCATCAACGGCATAATAATCATCATTAAAAACTTTGGTTAAATTTTTGATCTCCAATAGTGGAGTTATCATCTTTTTTTTAGGCTGTACCTGATTTGTTGTTTTATTGTTCACTCTATTTTCCTCATAACAACAAGCCAAAAAAAACGAGACGGAAAGACTCAATAGCCCATCCGTCTAGAATTATCATTTTAACGCGATATACAAAATATCAACTATTTACCAGTTTTGAGTTTAGTCCACGTACGAGTAATTACGCGCTCAAGTTTAGGATCTTTAACTTGCAAAGTGAATAGTTTTTCCATCACTTCTGGTTTTGGATAAACCGCTGGATCGTTTTTCACTGCTGGTTTTACAAATTTGTCATTTGCTTCTTTATTAGCGCTAGCAAAGTTCACATCGTTAGTGACTTGTGCGGCAATTTCAGGTTTCATAACAAAATTTAAAAACTCATGAGCTTCGTCAGGGTTGTCTGAATCTTTTGGAATCGCAAAGGTATCAAAAAAGACTAATGCGCCTTCTTTTGGTATTTGATAACCAATATGCACACCATTTTTCGCTTCGTTTGCTCTATCACGTGATTGTAAAATATCACCTGACCAACCTAAAATCACACAAATATCACCATTTGCTAAATCGGTAATATATTGTGAAGAATGGAAGTAACGAATATTTGGTCTTACCTTTTCTAACAACTCATAAGCCGCACCTGTGTAATCTTTAACGTCAGTACTGTTAGGATTTTTACCTAAATATTGAAGTGCACTTGCAAAAATCTCGGTTGGTGCATCTAAAAATGCCACACCGCAATCTTTTAGTTTTTCCATATTTTCTGGTTTAAAGACTAAATCCCAGCTATCAACTGGCGCGTTTTCGCCCAAGCGTTCTTTCACTTTATCAATGTTATAGCCGATACCTGTTGTCATCCACACATAAGGGATAGCGTATTTATTGTCGGGATCATGCGTTGCCATTAATCTCATTAAATTTGGATCAAGATTTTTCCAATTTGGTAACTTGCTTTTATCTAACGGTAAATAAACACCTGATTTAATTTGTTTAGCTAAAAAGCTATCAGAAGGAGAAACCACATCAAAACCAGAATGGCCCGCCATCAATTTACCTTCAAGGATTTCGTTTGAATCGTACACATCATAAACAAGCTTGATGCCAGTCGCCTTTTCAAAATCCGAAATAGTATTAGAACCAATTTGACCTGCCCAATTGTAAAAATGCACAACGCGATCTTTAGCAATAGCAGATTGAGATAACGCTAGTGAAACACCAGCCACGATTGAAAGAATTGTTTTACGTTGAGTAAACATGCTCACCACTTCTCCTCTAGTTGTAGGGATATTACATGTTAGACACAAGCCCATTGCAAAGACACAACGGACCCCCAAATTTTGCTATCGACGATGTTAACAATGATATAAATAACCAATATAACAATCGCCGAGCGAAACCGAGGTAATCAGGCAATCACAAGTCATTAATAAAATAAATGAACGAGTAGAGCTAACCTTGCATTACGAGGGATAAAATACCTTTTTTTTTCAAGATGTCTACTTAAAAAATCAAATATTAAAACTTTCGCAACTGAGTGGCTATGT
This sequence comes from Gilliamella sp. Pas-s95, assembly GCF_009795795.1. Classification (NCBI taxonomy): domain Bacteria; kingdom Pseudomonadati; phylum Pseudomonadota; class Gammaproteobacteria; order Orbales; family Orbaceae; genus Gilliamella; species Gilliamella sp. Pas-s95. The sequence continues at coordinate 72,977 of NZ_WTFC01000009.1, forward strand.
TTTAACCACTCAAGGGGTAATTGACCACCATTTAGCAATTAATTAACCGCTATTATTCGGCAGTAGCTTGCATGATTTTGGTATTAGGTTGCCAAACGCGGTATTTAACTTGCAAATCGTTTGGCACATAAAAAACTAACGGTAAACTACTGTTATAATTCAATAAACCTAAATTATGGTTAATTGTCACAAATTGATTTTTATTAGAACCTTCTGGGCAAGCCATTAAGGTTGACAGGTTACCAACGGTCTTTTCAACCACATAATAAGAGTATCCCCAACCTTTAAGCTCTTCTTGCTTAACTACGCCACCTAAATTATGGAAATTACAATCAACATTCATCTCTTTACCAATGATCACTTCAACTTTTGTATTGTTCTCATTAGCAATAGCAGGCAAATGGATAGCATAACGCGTAAAGCCAACTTGAGCTGCAGGAAATGGCGCTGTATCATTGGCATTTTGCGCAACAGGCTTCACTTTTGGGGAATTTGCACACGCGGTTAACGCAACACCTAATAATGTTAATAACAGTAATTTTTTCATTTTAAAATCTCCATTAAAATAATTAATTATAAACACCATCGTATTAATTTGAAGTGATAATGCGTATAATGACGCCATCAAGATTAATAAATATGGTAAAAAAATGCCAGCAGAAAAAAACACTACTGATTTACTCAAGTTGATTTTAAACCTGTTAATCATCGGGTTGCTAATCATTATTACCTATCGTGTTATTGAAGCATTCTTATTCGGATTCTTCTGGGCGGTAATGGTAGTCATTGCCACTTGGCCACTAATGATAAAAATTCAACAAAAGCTATTTAACAAACGCTGGTTATCGTTACTAATAATGGCACTCATATTGGCACTTGTTTGCATTATACCGTTTATATTAATTATTAGCTCGGTAGCCCAAAATGGTCACCACCTTATTGAATGGGCAAAATCACTTTCACATCAAGAGTTGCCAAAATTAGACTGGCTAAATAACATTCCCGCTTTTGGTCCTGAACTACACCAAAAATGGTTAAACCTGATTCAAACTGATGGTTCTGACTTAGTCTCAAGCATACAACCTTATATTGGCACCATGATAGGTTGGCTACTTGAACAAGTCACCAACATTGGCATATTCATCTTTCATGCTGGCGTCATGATTATATTTAGCTTACTTCTTTTTTTAAAAGGCGAAAGTATCACAAAATACGTCTACTTACTTGCTAATCGACTATCAAAACAATACGGCACAACCACCGTCACTCTTGCAGGACAATCTATTCGCGCAGTAGCACTTGGGGTTGTGGTTACTGCTATCACCTTAGCCCTAATTGGCGGGTTAAGTTTTCTATTAACCGAAATGCCATTGCCTGGTGTACTAACGCTAATCTTATTTATTTGCTGTGTGGCACAAATTGGCCCTGTGATTGTGATGCTAGGGTGCATTTTTTGGCAATTTTGGGCTGGCAATACCATTGCAGGTATCGTCTTAATTGTTGTTGCGATCATATTAACGACATTAGATAGCGTAATGCGAGCCTACTTAATAAAAAAAGGGGCTGACTTACCGTTTTTACTCATATTATTTGGCGTCATTGGCGGATTACTTGGCTTTGGTATAATGGGGTTATTTATTGGTCCAGTGGTACTAGCATTAACTTATAAAATAATTCAAACATGGGTTGATGAACAATCTTAAACCATTTATTATCACCAACAATAAAGCATAAACAGGTTGCTAAAGGTATAACGTAGTAAACTAACCTAAAGCAACTTAGCAAAAATGCACACAAATAAAAAGGAGTGTTATTCTTACTGGCCTTATTTAAATTACCTTAGATAAAATCCTAACGTAACTGGTCAGTTATAACGATAAATAGATTATGCGAATACCATTTATAAAATACAATCATCACAAGCATCTTGATGAATTAGCCAAAATTCAACAAAATGCTGACCAATACCAAATTTTATATGATCCTAAAGCATATCGACTTGCTTTAATTGAAAGCATAAAACAAGCACAAAATCGCATTTATATTGTTGCGCTCTATCTAGAACAAGATGAAGCTGGCAAAGAAATTCTTAACGAACTGTATCAAATCAAACAACAGCGTCCAAATTTAGATATCAAAATATTTGTTGACTGGCACCGCGCACAGCGGGGGCGAATTGGTGAAGACAAAGCCCACACCAACGCCAACTATTACTACCAGCTCAAACAACAACACCCTGACATCGACATCCCTATTTATGGTGTACCCGTAAACCGCCGAGAAGTGCTTGGCGTACTGCACCTAAAAGGTTTTATTATTGATAATACCGTCATATACAGCGGTGCAAGCATCAACAACGTCTATTTACATAAACTTGAAAAATACCGTTATGACCGCTACCACTTAATTACCAATCCATTATTAGCTGATAGTATGGTGCAGTTCATCAACGACCACTTTATGCCGTATGAGGCTTTACAACTACTCAATACAGGCGTACACAAAACACGCAAACAAATCAAATCCGAAATAAAAACCCTGCGCCAACACCTAATGGATGCTAGCTACCAATACAACGGCAATGCCGACAACGAAACATTATCGGTTGCGCCAATAATGGGGCTTGGGCGTAACAACTCACTCAATAAAATTATCCATCACCTAATAAATATAACCGAAAAAAAAATCATTTTTTGCACGCCTTACTTTAATTTGCCTAATATTTTAGTACGCGACATCATTCGCTTACTACGCAAAGGACGTCAAGTTGAATTAATCATTGGCGACAAAGAAGCCAACGACTTCTATATCCCACCCGACCAACCCTTTAACATATCGGGCGGACTGCCTTATTTATACGAAATCAACTTAAGACACTTTATTGAACGCCTACAAAATTTTATTGATAAAGAGCAACTCACAATAAGATTATGGAAAGACGAATCTCAAACCTATCACCTAAAAGGCATCTGGGCAGATGACAATTGGGCACTCATAACCGGCAACAACCTAAACCCACGAGCGTGGCGCCTTGACCTTGAAAACGGTATACTAGTGCACGACCCAAAACAAGAATTAAGAGATAAGTTCAATCAAGAACTTAACACGATTCGTCAAAAAACAACGTTGGTTACGCACTTTCAACAAATCCAAGCGAGCCAATTTTATCCTACCCAAGTCCATAAATTAATAAAGCGGCTGAGCCGCATTAAAGTGGATAGGATTATTAAGCGGTTGTTGTAAAGGTAGGATGTTTTGAAAGAGAAGATTGTTTAAAAAACATAATAAAACCAATGACATTTCAACTAACATTGAAAAAAACAAATGGTTTTTGCTATGAACTAAAAAACAATCACTCTTCGCCAAAATTCTGCTTAGAAATTTAACTTACTTTGAGAAAAAAGCGCTTTTGCTGTTTAACAACAAAAGCGCAAACTCGGTCTAGGTTTAAGATTAAAGGTCTACAAATAGGTACATTCTCATCATTGCATTAAAACAATATTGCTTTTGACAAGAAAAGCACACATAAATTTAAGGGGCAACACAAGCCATAAAGTGACTATTAGCTGAACTCTGCAGGACAATACCTCCATCAGCTGAATAAACACTATATAGACTGCCATTATATGAATTAGCCCAATAACCTGTATCATTAGCCCAATTGTTACCAATACTAAGATTCCAATCACTACCTTCATAAAAATTATTCATAGTATTGGCAGTAAACCCCCACTCGTTAAATAATCCCCCAACCCATTTACCGCTAATATCTTTATAACTAACTTTTCGTTGACAGTTATTAATACTTCTTCCTGATAAACCTTCAGTCCAACCTGCGCCATTTCCATTGGTATAGTCATTTATATCGGGAATTCGATAACCATTTCCTAAACTACGGCAAAAGTTTTGAGCATCTGCATACCCATATCTTACTGTCGATCCTGGTTGAGAGATATACCAACGCTCTATCTTAAAGCTATACAGTAATTTTGTATGATTTACATCAGAATAAAGCTTAAATAACGAAGGGGAAAAAGCCTTATTACTTGAATTTATCGAAGGACCTTTTAATACAATCTTCAATGCTTCATCGCCACCAGGATAAAGATTACCACCTCTAATACAAGTTCTACATATCCTCTCTAGGTCAATAGCCCAATGTTGTGTATTCTCTTTGCTTAACGATAATGATACACCACTACCGCTAACCGCACTCACCGTTGTACCATTTGCAGCTATAACTTGTTCAGGGGAGATCCCTCCCAATAATAAATAGAAATATAACCTATCTGATCCCGTCGTCGGAAAGTTCTCTGCTATATTACTATTATTTGTGATTTTAAACCCTTTTAACAAAACCCAGTTTGGACCATCCATATCCCAAATGGTAGTACCAAAAGCATGGTCATCATAAGCTAAATTTGGTTGCGCATAGCAAGCAACTGGCCTATTCATATTGCCACTAATATAGTAACTGTGGGCATTACCCGTAAAAGTGCTACTATTAGGAACACCATATTGCGTCGATAAAGTGCCTGCAGTTGCTGTTAAAGTAAGTTTATAAGGCCCATCACAAAGATTAAACCGTTTATTCGGATTGGCTTTAACCTCTCCTGTAATATCTGTACCATTTTTATCTTGCCATTTTATGGTTAACTGTCCTGTTGCATTTATATTATCATCGCCATCATCGTCATGACCATAATTATAAGGTGAAACAACTAAGTCATTTAATTGAATTTCAGGGTAATTTACCAATGGCACTATTGTTTGTATATCGGCAAATGTATCCGTTATATTTGACATCTCGATCGGTGTATTTACGTTCGATTGATCTATTGTTGCATTAGGATAAAGTGCACTATTTGCTCCCTGAGGAATATAGCTGATATTTGGCAGTCTTATTCCCAATAAGTCCTCCATACTAGCAACTTTAGTTACACCATCAATGCTTAAATATGGTGCGGAGCCTTGAATGACCTGTTGGGACTGGACTGACAACGCCTGCAAACTCCCCGAGTACGGCAGTAAGAGCAATGGCGCAAAAGCTAACAGCAACTTGGATAAGTGCCTCGTTCTCGACGAGAATATTGCCGATAAATCGGACAATTTTGCTAGACTAGGTAATAAAAAAGTGAATAGAGCCGGTTTTGGGCTACGGTGAAAATGAAAAAAATTTAGGGCATAGGTTTGGCAGGCCATATGCCATATGCCATATGCCAAAGATGATAGCGCATTTCGATTATCCTGTCAAGTAATTTTTTGTTTTATTTGGATTTTTTATAATTAACTGCTCAACTGACTAGCATTATTTTGCTTTAAAAGCGGTTGAATTATAGTCGCTTGAATAATAATGCGCTAGTTTTTTTGTTAAAATTTTATAAAGTTTTGTTAAGGTTTGAGTCAGCTTACGTTGGTCTGTTTTGGGGAATGGTTTTTGGCGAAAAACCACTAAATAAAAACTTTAATAAAATCAATACCTTTTCTGACCGATTTTTGGGCGGAAAATCAGGCCTTTTTGGGTTGGTGGATAGAATGAATTAGGTGCGGTGGTTTCGGACGTTTTGACCTTGGGTATACAAAATAGCCACAGTGACCACGTCCGAGCTAAGGGAATTAAAGCGAATTCCCTTAGCAATCCCGCGCTTTGGCTGCAGAATGTGGCCTGCGGCACTACTCGTATCATCCTGATACTCGCCTCTACGAGGCCATCTTCGCTGTGCTCAGATGTTCAAATTTGTTCCAGACAAATTTGTCCGACGCCGACGCTCGGTCTTAACGCACCGTTTGTGGACTCGCTCCCGGCGCGCCACAAACTCGCCAAACATCCCTGTTTGGCGTGCTAACCTCGCTCTGTTGTCGGCACATTCTGATGCCGGAATAGGACAAACAACATAACTATCGTTTTTGGGATGGGTTGTTGTGTTTTTATTAGGCGGTTTTTGTTAAAAAATAGCTCAAAAAAACTTTAATAAAATCAATACCTTTTCTGACCGATTTTTGGACGGAAAATCAGGTCTTTTTTTGGGTTGGTGGATAGAATGAATTAGGTGCGGTGGTTTCGGACGTTTTGAGCTTAGGTGAATAAAATAGCTACAGTGACCACGTCCGAGCTAAGGGAATTAAAGCGAATTCCCTTAGCAATCCCGCGCTTTGGCTGCAGAATGTGGCCTACGGCTACCCTCCGCCGTCGCTCGGTCTTGACGCACCGTTTGTGGACGCGCTCCCGGCGCACCACAAACTCGCCAAACATCCTTGTTTGGCGTGCTAACCTCGCTCTGTTGTCGGCACATTCTGACGCCGGAATAGGACAAATAGCATAACCATTTTTTGGGAAGATATTATGTTTTATAATTATACGTTTGATTTTATTTGAATTAAACGCCTACACGGCGTTAAGGATATCATCGTTGAGTATAACAATATCGGTGAATTTCTAAACCGCCTACACAGCGTTAAGGTAGAGCTCAAGATTTGATAAATCTTGCTGTATAAAGATAAACAACAATTTTGGTTTTGAAAACCCTTTTTTTGAGGCGTTTTATAATTTATTGATTTTATTTAATTTTAAATTGTCGTTAAAAAAAAGGTTTGGAGCGGTTAACTTGCTGTTATTGGGGCGCTATTCGTGGTTTTGTTGATTTGTTGTATGTCGGCGATTTGCTTAGGTTGT